>NZ_JAKUGE010000036.1:0-53106 GCF_022663795.1 Bacillus cereus group sp. BfR-BA-01349 | reverse complement strand
CTGTTCCTTCACCCGGCTTTTCTGTTCCTTCACCCGGCTTTTCTGTTCCTTCACCCGGCTTTCCTGTTCCTTCACCCGGCTTTTCTGTTCCTTCACCTGGTTTTTCTGTTCCTTCACCTGGTTTTTCCGGACCTTTTTCTGTATCTTTTTTATTTGTAATTTGAAGCCTTACAACTTCAATTTTTTCATTAGAAATCGTAAATTTCATTTCCTTATAGGATAAAGTATATCCTTCTGGCGCTTGGATTTCTTTTAAAGTGTAATCTCCTGGTTCTAACTTCTTAGAAGTCGCTTTACCGCTCTTGTTTGTTGTTAATGTGTCGATTTTTGTTCCGTCTTTCCAAATTTCAAACACTGCGCCCGCTAATATTTTATTTGTATTATTGGCGTCTACCTTTGTAATTTCTAATTGACCTGTAATTTCTTCTTTCACTTTTTCATTCATAACTTCTTGTTTTACTACTTCGTTCGCTACAACTTTTACTTCTACTGTCACTTCTAGCGCCTTATAACCTTCCGGTGCTTTCGTTTCTTCTAACGTGTACTTTCCTGGCTCTAAGTTTTCGAATTTCACAACGCCGTCTTTATTCGTTGTTTTCGCTTCTCCAACTACTTGACCAGCTTCGTTCTTTAATTTAAATTCCGCACCTGCTAGAACTTTTCCACTCTCCGAATCCTTTTTGATTACTTGTAAGCTTCCTAGTTCTTTTGCGTTTTTTACTTGTACTTCTACTACTTTGTCTGCTTCCACAACGACTTCAATTTCTTCTTTTAACAACTTATATCCTTGTGGTGCTTTCGTTTCTTCTAACGTGTACTTTCCTGGCTCTAATTTCTGAGAAATTACTTTACCTGTTTTATCTGTTCGTAACGTATCTACTTTTTTACCATCTTTATACACTTCGAATTCTGCATCTGATAATACTTTCGTTTTATCTTCCGCATCTACTTTTACAATTTCGAATTGACCAAGACTCTTACTGTTCGTTACTTTTACATCAACAACTTTTTCACCGTCAACTGTTACATGAATTATTTGTTTTGTTAACTCATAACCTTCTGGTGCTTTTGTTTCTTCTAACGTATATTCACCTGGCACAAGTCCGTCTACTTTAACCGTTCCAGACTTATCTGTTGTAATTCCTTCTTTTACAACATTTCCTTTCGCATCGTTCAATGTAAATTCTGCGCCTGCTAAGCGTTTCGTTTGATCTTTATCATCCATTTTAATAATTTGTAGAGAACCTAAGATTTTTTCGTTTTCTGCCTCTACTTTTACTACTTCTTTCTCGTTTTGAATTGTTACTTTCCATTCTTTATTTGAAAGCTTGTAGCCCGCTGGTGCTTTCATTTCTTTCACTGTGTATTCACCTAGCGGTAATTTCGGTGACATCACTTTTCCACTCTCATCTGTTTTTAGTTCTGCTACCTTTTTACCATCTTTATACACTTCGAATTCTGCATCTGATAATACTTTCGTTTTATCTTCCGCATCTACTTTCACGATTTCGAATTGACCCGTTACTTTTTCGGGGATCTTTTTATTCACCACATCTACAGTCACTACTTTATTAGCCTCTACATCAACAGAAACTGAACTAGATGATAATTCATATCCTTTCGGTGCTTCTACTTCTTTTAATGTATAGCTTCCAACTGGAAGTTGTTTCGATAAGGCTTCACCTTTATCATCTGTAACAATTGTTTCCACAACTTTCCCATCTTTATCGATAACATCAAATTTTGCCCCTGGTAGAAGTTGACCAGATTCACTATCTTTTTTCAATAATTTAAATTGGCCATTCTCTACTTTTCTCGTATTCTTCATAACAAGTTCAATTACGTTTGTATTATCAATTGTTACTTTGACTGGTGTATCAACTTTTATATATCCTTCTGGTGCATTTATTTCTTTTACAAAATAGTCACCAAGTGGTAAATCTTTAACTTCCGCAATACCCTTTTCGTTTGTTGTAACAGTAGCCACAACGTTATTATCTTTGTCTATAACATCAAATTTTGCGTCTTTTAAAACAATATTTTCATCTTTTTCATCAACTTTTTTAATTTGTAAATGTCCTTTTTCAGCTGCTGGTTTATTCCACTTTGGCCAGTTAAATTTAAAGTTATGAACCTCAAAACCATCTCTTTGGTGTAATCCTCCAACATAGGCTTGTCCATTAATAGAACCACCTTTTGTTTCTACAACTGCATTAGGTGCAAACACACTACCTACTACACCATAACCTTTAGTTGTTATCTTTGTAGCATTAGGAAATACCCAAATTACCTTACTAGCTAACTCAGTAAAAGATGAATTAGGATCGTATGCTTGAGATGTATTAATTAAATCCGTCGCCATCCCAGTATTTCTTGTATCATACAAAATTGCACCGCCACCAAAACTCACTTCTTCTGCATCTGAATAAATAACAATAAAGTCTTTATTCTCTACATTCGGAAGAAAAACGTCTTTTACATCAAATGTTTTCTTTCCAGTTTGGCCTGAAGAGACATAAATATTAGGGTTATTTAAATCTTCACCGATGCCAAAGCTCATATTAGGTTTTGGCTTATCAGTCTGTAGTTTACTTGCATCCCCGATTACACCATCAACGTCTTTTCTAAATTCTTTAAACTTAGCATCAATCTCCGCTTGCTCTTTATAAGAGATACGGTCATATGATGTTTTCATTGCGCCATCTGGGTCACCGTCTTTTGTCATCGCCACTATTCCATCTTGAATAATTACTTGTCCTGCTCCCGCTTTCGTAAATTGACCGCCTAGTAATAATGATGGATATCCTTCATCTACCCAAGTTGCTCCAGCTAAGTTATTTGCTCCAGTTGCAGCCGCTACGACTGTATAACTTGATGCGTTCATATTTTTCTGAACAGCCATCGCACCTTCAATATCCGCACTCGTTGCACTATGATCTCCAAAAATGATGGCGTTGTAATAAGATACATCACCTAAACCTTTTAATTCTGTTGTAGCTGCCTCTGCTTTAAATGGTAAGTGGATTAAAAAATTCATACATATTAGTAATACAACTATTAAACTACTACTTAACTTTTTAATTTTTTGATTAAATGATTTCCTCAAGAAATTCATTCCCCCTTTTAAACTTCCTAAAACCACAAAAACAAGTACATATCATATGTACCAAACCTTACTCACATTAACTTAAAATAATCCATTTAAATAAAACAAAAAAACACTACAACTACTTAATAAGATTGCTACAATTCATTTTTGAAATAATACGTGAACTAAACTGTCATGCGGAAATACTTTTACGTATGGGAGCCCAATAAAATTAATCTGAAGAATATTTCATGTGGTGTAACTATTTTGGCAACATCATTCACTTTACATTAGTTTTCTAAAGGATTCAAGTGAATTGTATAGATTTCATACACAATTCATATTTTAAAACGTTTCCATTCCTTTTAATAAGCTCAACAAAAAAACGTAGCCAAAAAGCTACGTTTTTCTTTCATCGTTTCGGTGTATTTTTATGATTCTTCAAAAACGGAAGCGGGAATTGCTTACGGAAATGCTCTTTAATCATATACTCTACACCGTTTTCGCTATTTGAACGTGTAATCCAATCTGCTGCTTGCTTTAATTCTACAGGCGAGTTCCCCATCGCTACCCCAAGTCCCACGTTTTCAATAACCTCTAAATCTTCCATACTATCTCCAATCGCAACCATTTCATTTAGCGAAATATTTAAATGCTCTCCAAGCAATTGTAATCCACGTAACTTTGATACATTTTGCGGCAAAATTTCTATTCGTTTTGAATCACATTCAACATACTCTACATCTTGGAATGCTTTTCTTAATGTGTTCAGTCCTCTTTCTTTTTCACCTTTACTTTGGAAAAGAACATCAATTTTTGGCGCCGCTACGGGATGGTCCCGAAGCGCATCACCTAACGAATCTACAAATTGAACTGGATAAAATAACGGATCTGCGCTTGATAATACAGTGCGCGCAATTAAGTTTGGTGTATTTCTCTCACGATTTCCTATCGAAAACCGTTCATGAGAAATACGTACGTTACAATCAAAGTGCTCTAACACTTGCACAATGTTAAAAGTCTTCTCTTCAGACAATCTTCTTTGAACGTACGGCTTATCTAACGTTGCTGAAACGAAAGCACCACCATGTGTCACTAATATAGAATCTAATTTTAACGCCTTTGCTACTTTATGAGCGGATTGAAAATTACGACTCGTAAATAACGTAACGTATACATCTTTTCTTTTCACAAATTCAATTGTTTCTCTTAATCCTTTTGCAATTTTTCCATTGTTGTATAGTAGTGTCCCATCTATATTAAGAGCTAGTAAGCGATAAATCATGTCGCACTCCCCCTCTTCGCTGTTGTACTCTATCCATAATTTATGAAATAAACCCGATAAATAGAACGAGTTAGAATTACTACTGAAAATTTGGTTTACTATATACATATACACTTAGTAAAGGAGATAGTACAATGCAGGCACCTCCTTCCTTTTATGAAGGCGATACGTTAGAAGTCGCAAAAAAATTACTCGGGCAAAAACTTGTTCATATTGTAGACGGAATAAAGCGAAGCGGAATCATTGTAGAAGTAGAAGCATATAAAGGCCCAGATGATAAGGCCGCACATAGTTACGGAGGCAGACGGACAGATCGCACAGAAGTTATGTTTGGTGCACCAGGGCATGCTTACGTATATTTAATTTACGGTATGTATCATTGCTTTAACGTTATTACAGCGCCAGTGGGCACCCCGCAAGGTGTTCTCATTCGAGCTCTTGAGCCGGTAGATGGAATAGAAGAAATAAAACTAGCGCGCTACAATACGACAGAAATTACAAAAGCGCAGTACAAAAATTTAACGAACGGTCCTGGCAAACTATGCCGTGCACTTGGCATCACTTTAAAAGAACGCGGTGTATCGTTACAAAGTGATACGTTACATATTGAATTAGTTCCAAAAGAAGAACACATATCATCACAATATAAAATAACAGCAGGACCTCGTATTAATATCGACTATGCAGAAGAAGCTGTACATTATCCGTGGCGTTTTTATTATGAGGGGCATCCGTTTGTTTCAAAGAAATAAACGATATCGACTTACCGACAAATAAAAGAAGACTGTTCCAAAATGGAACAGTCTTCTCCTTTTACTCCGCACCTTCCGCAGTTGCAATATTATCCTCTAAATTTTCTCTTGATAATTCAGCCGCCATAAAATCTGCTGTTTCTGGAAGTGCTAAATGCATATGAGCTTTTTGACAAATTTGGATCGTGCAGTTTTCTACAACATAGTCGAAAACATGTCCGCCTCCGCTTCTTTCATCATCAATGTAATGTAAGTGGAATCCAGCTACTCCAATACCTTGTGCGTAATCTGGTGTCCAAAATCCAGCAAGCGTACCTTCTGTATTCTCAAACGAAAAGATTGGTTGCGATTTCGTCACTTCAACGAGTGGTGTATACGGTTTTTCTTGTCTTGGAACAGTTCTCGTTCTTACTTCACGGAACGTACCGTCCATTCGAATAGCGTAAAATAAGTTTTTACTTGGCATTAATTCATGTAATAACGCTTCAACTTCTTCACGATTCATCGGACGCTCTACCGTATAACTCATTTCTTTTTCAAAAAACGTTACAGTTGCAAATGGCGTTGTTTCTTCTGGCTCTACTTTTTCCGCTGAACCGTCTGAACGTAAATGATAAAATCCATTATCAAATGCAATCATTTCACCGTCTAATTGATCAAATGTGCCGATGCCGAAATCACCATGTTTTTTCAAATCTTCAAAGCTAATCACACCATCATATATACCATCTAATAGCGCAAGCATTGTAGATGTTTGATATACTTCATTACTCATTTTCGTTTTTTTTGCATCAATATCAATTAATTGCGCAACAGTCATCTCAAATCTGCCTCCATTAGTTTAATTGGTTTGGTAATAATTTTTCGCTTAATTTAATGTTGTCACGATAGTCAATTGGAATATCAATAATGACAGGACCATCTGCTGCTAATGCTTCTTTTAATACCCCTTCTAATTCATCAGGCGTGTTAACACGAAGACCTAACGCTCCGAAACTTTCCGCATATTTCACAAGATCAACATCACCAAACTCTGTAGCTGATGTTCTACCGTATTTCATCATTTGTTGGAATGCAACCATATCATATGTGCCGTCTCTCCAAACAAGATGGACGATTGGAGAATTTAAACGTACCGCCGTTTCTAACTCCATCGCTGAGAATAAGAAACCACCGTCACCTGATACGGAAACTACTTTTTTACCTGGTTCTACTAAAGTAGCTGCGATTGCCCAAGGAAGTGCAACACCTAACGTTTGCATACCGTTACTAAATAATAATCTACGTGGTTCATAAGAACGGAAACATCTCGCCATCCAAATAGAATGGGAACCGATGTCACATGTAACAGTTGTATCGTCACTAATTAAAGAACGAAGTGTACGAATCACTTGAAGTGGATGCGTAACACCTTCTGCAGGACGATTTGGAACTTCTGCTTGTTCTGATAATTTCGCACGTAATCGTTCTAATACCGCTTCTGATTTCGTACTTAATACTAGTTTCGGTAATTTCTCCGCGATGCTATTTACTGTTAAGGCAATATTCACCAATTAATTCACGCTCTGGTTGGTAATCATGGTCGATATCTGCTTGATGGTCGTCAAGATGAATAATCGTTCTGTCGCCAAGTTTATTCCAGAACTTTGGATCATACTCGATTGGATCATAACCGATAGAAATAACAAGGTCTGCTTCTTCTAGTAAAATATCACCTGGTTGGTTACGGAATAATCCAACGCGGCCGAAGAAATGATCTTCTAACTCACGTGAAATGGCACCAGCCGCTTGATATGTTTCAACGACAGGAAGTTCTGTATCCGCGATTAATTCACGAACGGCTTTCGTCACTTCATTTGTGCTCGCTCTCATACCGAGTAAAATAACTGGTAATTTCGCTGATTTTATTTTTTCTACTACATATGTAATATCATTTGTGGGAGCGATTCCAAGCTGTGGCTTAGAAAGCGCACCGATAGACTCTACAGTCGTTTCCGCAGTCATAACGTCTTGCGGAAGACTTACTAAAGTAGCTCCCGGATTTGTGGAAGTCGCACTTCGAAATGCATTACTAAGTGCTTCTGGCACATTATCAGGATGCTCTACTTCTACGCTATATTTTGTGATTGGTTCGAATAGTGCAGCATTATCCATAGATTGATGCGTGCGTTTTAATCGATCCGTACGCGGTACTGCACCAGCTAAAGCAACAACGGGATCACTCTCCGCATTCGCAGTAACAAGACCTGTCGCTAAATTTGATGTCCCTGGTCCTGAAGTTACAAGACATACGCCCGGTTTCCCTGTTAATCTACCAATAGCAGCTGCCATAAATGCTGCATTTTGTTCATGACGACAAACAATTAACTCTGGTCCTCTTTCTTGCAATACATCAAATACAGAGTCAATCTTTGCTCCTGGAATACCGAAAACATGTGTAACACCTTGTTTAATTAAACAATCAACAACAAGATCTGCTCCTTTTGTTTTTGTCTTCACGTCGTTTGCTTTTACACCTGTACTCAAACTAATCATTCCTTTGTTTCATAATTTGTGTAATAAAGATTTTAATTTCACCTAGTTAATTAATGTGGTGAAGTATCATTTATCATTATATTACAAATGCATTATTTTTCCAACAATATGAATTCGACATTATTTTGACAAAATTCAAAGAATACGCTTACAACCTTTTGTTTATCTTAAAATAACATTTTTATATCTCTTCTAAAAATGCGCAAAAATATTTCCATCCGTTTACATTATTAAAAATTTTATAGTACCTTGCAAAGAATAATAGCAAATGATATATTTGTAAATAATGGAATAACCATTATTTGGAATCCTTTTTATAATTTATATATACCCTTCAAAAGGTAGATATAGATTGTGCTGTTTAGAAAGAAGATAAGATTCTCAACTGTAATTCATCATTCTATAAAGGAAAGTGATTGTTATGAACAAAAATGAATTTTTGGAACAACTTAGTTCCTCTCTGCAGAATATGCCTAATTTAGAAAAGGAGGATATTATCTCGGAGTACGAAACTCATTTTATTAGTGGTAAACAAGATGGAATATCTGAAGAGGAAATTTCTAAAAAACTAGGAAACCCTAAAACTATCGCTAAAGAACTTAACGTTTCATATACAATAAGCAACGCTGACAATAGGCGCAGCCTAAAAAATATTATGACAGCACTGTTTTCTGTTATGAGCTTAAGTCTTTTAAACTTTATATTTATCATTATCGCCTTTTTCGTATTACTCTTTCTATTACCGCTTCTTCTAGCACTTATAATTGCTACACCGTTATTAATTATTTCACCTATATTATTAATAGGGTTAGGATTCTTTAAAGGGTTTCACCAAATCAGTTATTCCGATGTTTACAATGTATTCATAGCTTTTTGCATCGGCTTACTAATATCAGTCATATGTTATCAAATAATAAAACATCTATACGTAGCTTTAGTTAAGTATTTGAAATGGAATGTAGCTATTTTGCAACGACACTAATGCAAAAGGAGATTAAGATGAAAAATTATATTTTATACCCATTCATGTTACTTACAATGTTATTTCTATCAGCTTGTTCAAACAGTGTACAGCCTAAGGAAAAAAATGATGTACAATCTATCAAAGATGTTGCTATTAAAGTTCCAGAAAATATATTTAGTTCCTCAAAGAAAAATGAAACTATTAGTGAAGACGAAATGAAACAAAATATAAAAAATTATTTAAATTATAGCGGAGAGTTAGACGAAAATATCGTGGCATTCTCATCAGCCATGTCTGATGAGAATGCCACGAAATCTGACCAAGAGAAATTAAAACAACTAGTAGATTTAGCACAACAAAACGACGCGAACTTCCATAATTTTATTAGCAACAATACGATCCCCGATGATTACAAAAAGCCTTCAAAAGAAATATATGAATTTATTTCATCATCTACAGCACTTTCAGTAGAACTAGAGCAAGAGTTAGACAAACTCTCTCAAGATGGTAACTTATTCAAAACTGATTTCTCTTTTACAAAGCGCTTTGAGAAAGTTAATGGTAGGAAGCAAAAAGAAATTGAAGAGTTTTTGAAGGAAAAAAACATTAAAACTGAGTATTTCAGTAAGTGATAATACATTCCTCTTTAAAACATTCACCAACATATGGAAATTTTAAAGAGACTTTATTATGTGTAAGGATGCACTTCATCCGTTTCCCATAAAAAAAGGCCTCCTTAAAGGAGGCCCAAGCAAAAACAACAAACGCAAAATAACAACAAATAATGGACGATAAAATCACTATATTGACAAAGTATAGGATTTTTATCAATTGGAGTAACTCAACCCTAAATTACTCTTTTAACAATGCAATACTAATAACTTATTACAGCAATTTTTTACCGTGTCTTAAAATAATTGACTGTCTTTCAAATAATTCTATTTATATTGATTGTTATTAATTAGTATATACTTGAATACGACTATACACCCTAATAAAAGGCAATATATTAAGCTGTTAGTCCTCGCGAGTTTATTTTGCCTTTAATGTAACTATACTATATTCTTCCATTTATATCACCGAACATTCCTCTCGTATTCACGCATTTTTCTTGCGTGAATACCGCATTACATCGGCGTATCCGCTAACACCCACTCTAACTTTCCTTTATATTCTAGTCCGACTTTAATAAGCGGACTAGGCTCAACAAATAATCGGATACCATTCGATTCATCATTCCAAAATACTTCAGTCGGTTCGTTATTCGTTGAAATAGACGTAGCTACTTCTACAGCTGTTTCACCTAACATATATTGTTGACTGCCCTTTACATACCCTTCTCTTTCACACCCGTATATGATACACGCTTTCTAAAATCATGTAATATTTATAAAATATAGATTTGCATATATATTTCTTAAGGCACTTCATTTATGAAACGTACTTTTCGCACCCGTCAATTCACGACCTTGTGAATCTGTAAATTTGCCATTCTGACTAATATTCTCTTTCTTTCAAATACTTTATAAAAAAATACAAAACACTATTTCTTAACAGTGTTTTGTATCATGCTATCATCTTCTTAATAGTACTTAATCAACATATGTCGTTTACTATTCTTGTTCGTCACCTTTTTTCTTAGAGCGTCTTCCTAGTAAGAATACTAAAACTAGTAATGTTACAAGTAATAAAATTCCACCTATAATATAGTACAGAGTATAATCCTTTTTGGCCTCTACAGCTGTATCATTTAACTTCTGTGCTTCTTTTCCTTCAATCGTAAATTTCTTGGTCCACTCCCATTTCTGATCACCATCCGTTGCCTTCATTTCTAGACGGTATGTTCCTGGCTCTAAAGCTTTATTGTCCCAACTAATTGCATAATCAAAGTTAGAATTTGGTGCCATTCTTAAATTTTCTTTTTTCGTTTCATGTAGTATATCTTTACCTTTTTCAGTGTACACCTTTGCATCTACGCTTAAATTCTTTAACATTGCTGGTTTTATATTTTGTAAATTTGCTGTCACTACATTACGTGCATTCACTTGTCCTGGCTTTACTTCATTTAATTTCATATCTGGTTTTACTTGGGCGTCCGTTTCTCTTAAGACAACACCAATTGCGTATGCATATTTGTTTTCAATCTGTACATTATCAGATGTTCCTTTTTCTTTTTCTTTAAAATACAATCCACCTAAAATAACACCATCAAATGATTCAGCTGGCATTTCAATACTCACATCTAATGTAACTTTACCTTTCGCTGGAATTTTTGTTTCTTTTTGTACTTTAGCAATTTTAGAAAATGGGGTTTTAAGTGTAGAGTCTAATTGAGGATCAATCATGCTATAGTCAGTAATACCATTGCTATTTGTAATAGCTGTATTCGCATGAGTTTCTACTATAACCTCTTTATCCGTATCATTTTTCATTTGCACTTGAATTGTTTGCTTTTTACCTGGTTCCATCTTTAAATCGAAATATGTTTGATTCTTGTCAACTTGGTTTTCTGGAATTACTGCTGTTACCGCAAATTTCATTTCTGCTGCGTGCATTGTAACACTAGCAATATTTAAAATAAATACAATGGCTAATAAACTACTCAATATTTTTTTAATAGATTTCATACTATATTCCTCTCATATTCAATAATTTGATATACAAACGAAAGAGATAAAGATATTAAATCTATCCTTATCTCTTTCTATGCCCTATATGATTAATCTTTACAAAGTTATATTACATAGGTGCGTCTTTTAATTCCCAAGTTAGAGAAGTTGTGTACTCAGCTTGTTCTTTCTTTGTTTTACCTGGAACACTTAGCTCCACACTCTTCTCCGCATCTTCTACTGATTTACCAAATGTGTTTACCCATGTTCCCATACCTTGCTCTTCTTGCGCAGTTACAACATCAGATGCTTGACCTGGAGTTAACGTAATATCTTGTGCAGCTTTTGGTGCCTCACTTCCAGATGCTGAATGTAACGTTCCATTTTTCAACGTTAAAGCTGCTCCTGTTAAATCCCTGCCTTCTGCAGTTTTAAATTGGTCGTTTTGTGTTACTGATAACTTCCATCCTGCGTTTGTACCACGGTTATCCGTTACTTGTACGTAGTTTTGTACTTTCATTGTCTCAGTTGTATCTTTTTTTGTTACTGAATCTAAACTAGCGTGGTAAATTTCGTTGTTACCAGAAGCTTTATGTTTTTCAAATTGGAAGTTTGATACATAATCAATACTTAATGGACCTTGTGTTCCCGGCTCATGTGGGTCTTTTGGATCGTTTGGATCTTTTGTTTCTACTTCAACATTTGGATCTAGTGGACTAACTGGATTTACAATTTCAGTATTTTTCTCAAATTTGATAAATGCTTTTGAGTTTAGTGTTCCACCATCTTCAGCTGCAAACGTTGGTGCTCCTGCTGCTAATACTGTTGAAAATGATACCGCTCCTGCTAATGCTAATTTCGTTAATTTCATATAATTTATCCCCTTTTATCTCGTTTTTCGTTTCATGATTATTTGCGATGAATTATTGTGGTGTATCTTCTAAAGTCCAAGTTAATGATGTTTGGTATTTCGCATCTTTTATTTTTGCAGTTGAACCTGGTACAGATAATGTAACACTTTCTATTCCTTTTTTAGCATCTTCACCATACATAGTTACCCATGTTCCCATACCTTTTTCAGCTGCAGCAATTGCTACTTCTTGTGTATCTCCGTTTGGATTTAATGTTACTTCTTTTACTTCTGGAGCATATTTCTGATTTGTTGCAGACTTTGCAACTGGATTGCTTAACTTCAGTTCAGCACCATCTAATACTGCTTTATCTTTATCATCGGCTATAAACTGACCATTTTGTTTTACTGTCAATTTCCATCCTTTGTTTGTTCCACGGTTATCTGTTACTTGTACGTAGTTTGGTACTTCTGTTGATTCTGTTGCACCTTTTACTTTCAATGTATCAAGTTTTGCGTTATATACTTGATCATTACCTGACATAACTTGCTTGCCAAAATGGAAATTTGATACATAATCAATACTTAATGGACCTTGTGTTCCTGGCTCGTGTGGATCCTCTTTATCATTAGGATCTTTCGATTCTACTGTTTCATCTGGATTAAGTGGGTTAACTGGGTTCGTAATTTCTTCACTTTCTGTAAATGAAACATCTGTAACTGATTTCATTGTTGCAGCTTCTTCTGCAAATGCTGGTGCTCCTGCTGCTAATACCGTTGAAAATGATACTGCTCCTGCTAATGCTAATTTCGTTAATTTCATAATTGGCCTCCATTTATATAGTTCTATTTATTTAAATAAAAACTTGCGTTTCTATTTTTCCTATTTTTACTTCTGGCTAGTGTTAGTAACATAACAAAAGCCGCTATAATACTACTTAAACCTAAATATTGAAACAGATAAAAAGATTGTCCACCTGTTTTCGGTAGCTCCTTCTTATTTATCTGGTCATCAGATGTATCGATTACTAAATTAGATCCATCCGGTATCAATGAATCGATAATTGTAGTGGGAACGTAACTATTTGAAAAAGTAATTCCTGCTTTTGAATTCACCTTGTCTGCTAATATCTTTTCATGAAATGAGAATATTGGTATTAAAGCAAGCATAAACAACATCAAGAATAAACATTTTTTTAGCATTACATTCTCTCCTTTCTAAAATTTATATCTATATTTCTCTTAGATATATCATCTTAATTAGGAGCATCCGTTAGTGTCCATGTTAATTCACCTTGATATTTTGTATTCATTTTCACATTCGGCCCTGGTACTACTTGAAGTCTAATTCCCTCATTTTGTTCCCAGTTCACTTCAATACTCTTATCATCTGTCGGTGTATGTGAAATTACTTCTACGCCCTCTTTACTTAACGTAAGATCAGTTCCATCCTTTGTTGTATAGATCATCGCACCTTCTAATTTATCGTTAGTACGAGACGTAAGTGGTTTTGTTTCCTTTACATCCACACGCCATTTCTGTCTCTTCATCCTTTCATCTGCTACCGTCAATTTCCCATTCATAGAAGTAGGATTATATATCGTTGGTTTGGATGGAATAAGCAAATTTTCAAAAGAGATCGTTTGTGGAACATTCACTAATTTCAACGTTCCCACCACTACTTTTATAGGTACTTGTATTCTTTCCTCTACTCCTTGTGCAGTGCGAATTACAACTGTAACAGAATACTCTCCTATAACATTTGTTTTTGGAATGTTCTCCAAACGAACTACAGATATTGGTTTATCAATATTATCATCCGTATCTACAGATAATCCTGTTACAAAGTTCGAAATATCCATCTTTGATAAATCTGTGTTAATCCTTACAGTTTGTGGAACCGCTTTTCCTGTAGGGGTACCTTTGTACTGTATTTTCGCAATACCTTGATTACCTTCTTGTCCCTTTTTATCTCCATCAATATAGTTTTTGGCAGAAACAGGGACCTCTAGATAGCCCTTTTTATAATACTTCTTAAAGTCAGCCTCTTCTTTCAAGGAGCCTCGAATTTGCATATCATAAAATTTACCACCGAACTCTGACTTATTTACAATATTAGCTTTGGCAGTAGCTGTAACCTTATTATTTTCACGTGTAATATCAAAATAACTACTTATATCCTTTTCATCTTCATCTAAAATCTTTACATTTTTTACATTGAAATCTGGATTTATTTTACTCTCAAGTACAAATGAAGTTGGATTAGAAGATGCAATGGCTTGCGGAGGCATATCTTGATATACATGATAATATAGTTCTCTATCAGCTCCCTCCGTCACTTCACCTATTACTTCAGGATGCGGTATACCAATCTTGGACATAGCTTCATATTCATACCTTACCCGTGATGTTGAGTCTCCTAATCGATGGATACGCATTGGTAATTCTGTTATCCCCGTATAAGTGAATGTCATATTTGTATCTTTTCCAGCTGCACCACCAGCAGTTCCCACAAAATTAGCAGTGCCATCACCATTATCTTTATATGTTATTGTCGTATTGTCATACGTGTATAAAGAATTGAAATGCTTTTTATCTACATTTAAGTCTATAGCCTTATGACTATTCAATTTATTAATGTTCCACATACCAGATACAGGCACTAACTCTCCCGTTTCATGGTCATAAAATTCATAAGAAATATCAGCCGAAGATCCAACTCGCCCCCAATACCTCATTTGCAAGAAATCCTTTTTACCACTTACTTTACGCGGAGTGGCTACATTAACTTTGGTGACTCCATCGAACTTTATAATATTGACACGTATATCTAGCCATCTGCCCATATAAATTCCAGCTTTCTCTATATGAACATACGATTCCTTATCGGGATTTACGTTTGTAAAGTCATAAGACTGGTATGTTGAGTTAGTATCTGTTGTACTCCCAACAATTTTATACTTTACTTGTGTACTCCATCTCCATTGAAGGGCATATTCTCCTGGAATCATAGATCCCGTACCATCCTTTGAACTAATTACATTAACATTTGGATACTGAATTATACTCTGATGAGTTTCATCTGCATGTTCTACCAAGGCAGTAGCAGTCTGATTTTCTTCCTCTACCTTTACTATTTCTGTGTTCGTATCTTTGGCAGCATTTAGTTCTTCTCCATTACTAGTTACGTTATTACCTTCTTTAGATCTCCCATTTGATGTAGCCTCTGATTTTTCTTCCTCTTGGGCATTTTCATCTATCTGACCAGACATTCCCTCAGTTGGCTGAACATCTACTTTTCCATCACTAGTAGTCTTTTCAACTACTCTCGTCTCTTCATTCAATTCCTCTGTTTTCTCTATCAAAAGATTATCTGGTTCCTGAATAGCTTCCTGAACATTTTCTGAAACATTCAGATTAACTGCTTTCGTTTTTACCTCAGTGTCCCCATATTGAACCTTTGCCACAAATGCAAAGTCCCCTGGCTTATTTCCCTTAATTGATAAAAACACCTTACCTAAACCACTACTTTGCGATTTTCTTTGGATTTGAATTGTTGAATGCTCTACCACATGGATTGTTTCAATTGCTTCATTAGTTTCATTCAGCTTTTTTGTAGCTTCTTCATTGAAATTTACGCCTTCAGGTAATTGCAACTCAACCTTATCATCTTGATTTCCTGAGTTTTCGATTTCTAAAACGATGTCCTCATCTACCTTTACCTTACTTTTATTTGCTTGCATAATAAAAGTTGATATCTCATCACCTGTAACAGCATAAGTGGTGGTCGAAAAAACACCCAAAGTACTAACCTGAGTAAATAGAATTCCACTAGCTAAACATATTTCCCCAAATTTCTTTGTTCTTCCTCTCAATTTACTCCCCCTTTCTTTCTTATTAAAAGATACCTAAATTTTATGGGATTATTGTTGTACAATTCCCTAACTTGATTATCTTTCTCTCCGTGTCACTTCATTATCGCTTCTGTTATCTACACTAATATTAAAGGACACCCAATCCCATTCTTATATTAACTATTTTTTCCAAATCCCGAAACGAAAAAACAAAGTAATGCCACGCAAAAACACTTGCGCTTACAACGCAAGTAAATCTCCTTGCTAACAAAAAAAGGTTCCTTCCCAAACGAAATTGGAAAAGAACCTCTTATCAAATATTTTATTTCCGAGCTTATGTCACTAAGTACCATTTAAGGTTATAAATCAAGAGAAGGAATAAGCCACAGCTCCTTCGCTTTCTGAACAGCTTCCATCCGAGAAGAAACTTTTAATTTATGAAATATATCTGTCAATTTATACTCAATAGAACGCTGACTTAAATTCAAAATTCCAGCAAGCTCTTTATTTGTTTTCCCTTTACTCACTTCTATTAGAATTTGTTTTTCATCTTCATTTAATGAAACTCTATTCGAAACCTCTCCATGTTCGGTAGCTATATTCGAAATCGCTTCTTTTATTCTTAACTGCTTAACAAATTGCTGGGATAGAACTACTTCTTTTTTTACTGCATGACGAATCGAAGTAATTACTTGCTCCTCTGACGATGTTTTACTTAAAACCCCTAAAACTCCACTCTCTATAAGTAGGTTATAGTGCGAAAGCACATCAAAACCTGTAAAAATAAGGATTGATGCCTCTGAATGTATCCTTAATATTTTTTTAGATAACTCTAAACCGTTTATATTTGGCATTTGTAGATCAATTAAGTAAACATCATATTTTTGACCCTTAATTATTTTTTCTACTTCCATACTATCATGTACTACATCTACATTCATATCATCGTATTTTTCAATTAACGCCTTCGTCCCTAATCCTACTGCAACATGATCATCTACTACAAGTACTGAAACCATCTTCTCACCCCTTCAATATCATTATACACAACATCATCCCATCATCTGATGACTCGCTGGAAATTAATTATCTTTAAATTTAATAATTATTTGCAAACCGAGATTAGGTTTTGATTCAACAGACATCTCTCCATTCAGGCTTTGTATCCTAGTGACAATCCCAGACAAGCCTAACGTGTTGTAAGAACGGTTTACTTCATCTAACTTAACGCCTACCCCATTATCTACATAAGTTAAATACAGGTGATCGTTTTTGTGAAATAATCTTATCGTTACATTTGTCGCTTTTGAATGTTTCATTGCGTTGTTTAATAGTTCTTGTATAATTCGATAAATCGCTTGTTCATGTTCAATACTAGGAACAACAATTCTTTCAGGAATATCATAGTAGAAGAAAAAGGTCGCTTTTAAATTAATTTGCTTAAATAAATTCAGTAGTGCTTGTTTTAAACCTAACTCATATAAGAATGGTGGCCTCAAATTATTACAAGTTTCACGAATTGTATAAATATGATCTAATAGTTCTTCATATATTTCATTAAGTATATCTTTCATTTCCTCATCTTTAACACGTTCATTATAACTTTCAAATTTTCTAGTTAAACGTATTTGATCTTGCAAAACTCCATCATGTATATCACTTGCAAGATTTGTTCGTTCTTTTTCTGATAGTTTGAACATAAGTCTCGCCAACCATATCGGTGGTTGCTCTAAATTTTTTATCTCTTGTAATTGATTTAATAAGTCTTCAATTTGATTAGAACACTCTAATAATAAATCTGCATAATTACATAATGTTTCAATCCAAACTACTTCATCTACACTTAAAATTTCTTTCCCATTAGAATTACACAATAAAATAAGCATTTTTTCTGCTGAAGCAGATAAAACAAATCCAAAGTGTTTTTCTAACTGTATGTTTGAACCAACCTTGTAGGTATCCAGTTGATGATTAAATAACGTTTCTATCGTCCGGTGCGGAACATATTCACTATCCAAAACACGGACAGACTTCTCAATTTTATTTATTTCTACACAGCATGTCTCTTCGAGTTTTAAAATATCCGCTATCTCTCTTCGCATACTATAAATTAAATTTGATAGTTTATATTCATTTTTCGCTTGGTGTAAAAATCGATGCAAGCTGAATTGATAATTTTTTTGATGATGGTATAAACTTTTTCTCAGCTTAAAATCTATATAATCCTTAATATATAAAAAACAAATACAAATAATAATAGCAATAATTCTAAATTTTATCCAATCTAATAAACTTTCCTCACTATCTTCAAAAACTACCATAGTTAATACTGCCAAAAATATGTTAATCCCTACAGATAAAATAATATAATGTGGTAATCGCTGAACGATAAACCTAAAATTAAACAACTTCCCTGCAATTACTAAATAAAACAAGCACACTGGGATAAATAAAAAGAAAATCCCCGTCGTTTCACTACTTATAAATTCTTCCCCATAATATAAATTTGGAATTAAATATAAACAAACAAATGGGGTTGCTGACACAAAAAAACAAATAATAATAATCTTTAAATATTTAATGTAACTACTATTTTTACTTTTAAAATAAAATCTTACTAATAGGTATACTGTACAACAAAATAATATCAAACTTAAAATGATTGTAAACAAATTAGCCCATTCATTATGTTTTATATACACAAAAATACTCACTATAATAAGGAATACAGATATTGCATCTAAAACTTTTGATTGCTTTGGTATTAAAAATTTTATTTGATTATTCAAGAAATACAACATCATGAATCGAATAAAGAAAGTAAATGAACATACTAATGAAATTGAGGCCACAATAAAAGATAATATATCCTCTCTTTCAACAGCCATAATACTAATAAAATTCACTCCAAGAGAAATTAAAAAATATACTAGATTAATGGTACTACGATTCATTTCAGGAACAAAAATTAAAAGATATAATGCCATCAAGGAGCATACTATATAAAATCCAACTGGAATGAGCAAATGATAAAATAATTGCTTGCTATAAGGTGTATATTTTATCTCATACTCTTTTATTTCCCCGTTCCTATTTAAAGTAATTTTTTTAGCTTGTTCAATTGAATGATACGGTTCAACTGTAAAATGTTTAGATGGTGAATCGTCATCAATTTTCACAATAATATCTCCTATTTGGAAATCTCTTTTTCCCGCCCAACTATATTTTGATAATTCATATATAACATATTGATTAGATTCATATTTTACAGATATACCTATCTCAGGATATTCTTTTATTAAATAAGAGAAATAACCACTAACTATAAGTGAAAATAACAGAATCAACAACTGCCACTTAGATTTCCACATTCTTGCTATCATTGCATAAATCCTTTTGCAAACGCAACCATATACATTGCCCCCCCTAGGTATTCTTAAGAGAAATTTTTTTATCTTCATTCCTAAATAAAGATAGAATTATTTACCTTATATTTTTAACATTAAAAATAAATCCGCATTTTTTAAAAGGTAAATTAAATATATTGCTCTACCTAGGTATTCTTAGAATAATTTTTCGATTTTCATTCCTCAATAAAGATAAAATTATTCACCTTATATTTTTAACATTAAAAATAAATCCGCATTTTTTAAAGGTAAATTAAATATGTATTACCCTCCCTAGATATTCTTGAAAGGAAAGCTTTTTGATTTTCATTCCTCAATAAAGATAGGATTATTTATCTTACACTTAAAACATTAAAAATAGCTCTATATTTTTCAAAAGTAAATTAAGCATACTTCTAAAAAATTAGAACCCCCATAAAAATATATACTCACCATCATGAGATTAGGAAAAAATTATAACACAAAGTTAAATAAATTATAAGCTACTTTCTTGTTCTGTTCATTATATTAATATAATATAACTTTAGTACTATCTGGGTGACGTGTTAAATAAAATTCATTATTCTTTTTATAAATCTCAATACCTTTTGTAAGTATCTTTACATTATTTATAAAAATAGTTGAATCATTTACCCAAATATTTTCAACCAATTGCGATCCTTGATAAAAAAAGTCATTTTCTATCATCATATGAAGTACATGTTTCGCTAATATTTCCGTTTTAAAACTATTTAAATCTATAAGGGTCTCCATCTATACTAACCTCTTCCATTTCTCTCTATTAATTAGCTCATTATTAAATACATTATATGTAAAAATTACATCCTTTTCACCGAAATACTAATGCGCTATCCCGAAATAGATAAGCGATTGCCGAAAGAGAATTCCCTTAATATACTTCTTATGCATATAACTCCCTGACTAATTTATTCTTTTATTAATCACGGAATACAGTTCACGACAATATAAATGCGCGTAAACGAAAAATCAATATCCTGACTGTTATATATAGTGTATTTTATATGTATATAAATTTAAATTAAAAGTTCCCTAAAGTGAAACTTTAATCAGTGGGGGCCTTACTGCCCAGCAAATAGCGGGATAAAAACAACAAAAGACGCTCCCCTAGGAGCGTCTTCCACTATTACGCTTGTTGTTGCGCGCTATATAATTCTTCAAGTGGCTTCATGATAATTTTGTTAACGTCACCGATTACAACGTTTAGGCGTTGCTCAGTTTCCATTAATTTTGTAATTTTAGCATCTTGTTGAATGCGAGCTACAACTTCTTGTGCTTGTTGGTTGTCTTCTTCAGTGATTTCTTGGCCTTGCATCATTTTTTGTTGTAGGCTAAGTTGCATTGTACGGAACTCATCGAATAAATTCTTTGAAGCTGTGTCAGCTTGAACTGCTGCGTAGCTCTCTTTTAAAGTTTTGAAGTCATCGTTTTCAGCGATTGCTTTTTGTAATTCATATGCAACATCATGAATGTTCTTTGTCATTTTATTTTTCCTCCTTTAGAGGCTAGCGCTTTTCATACGCACTGCCTTTTCAGTGCATTTACATACGCACCTCTTCTTACCATATCAAACTATGCAAGAGATGTGAAGAAATTTCACTTTTATTTCTATGTACTCACCTTATTATCTAAGAAACAATAGTAACAATCCTTGTACGAGCCCGATCATTCCGCCTAATAACGCTCCTAAATACGTAATCATTTTTAATTCGTTTTTCGTAATAGACAGAACTAAGTCTTCTAATCTTTCTGTTGAGAATGTAGACACTTCTTGCTGGACAATTTCCGCAAGGTGTAGATTATTTAGTATACTCTCTACGTTTTCTTTTCCCCACTTTAAGCCTTTCGTTACTGCACTTGGAACCACTTTTTCAATAATTGTTTCTCGAACTGGTTCACATACTTGCTGAACCGATTGATTTAAAAACTTACTCACTGTTTCCTCTACTTTAACTGCTGACAGCACGGAGCTTACAATCATTTCTTTCTCTACAAATGCTTCTAATTCTTTTACATCTCTTCCTTTTAACTTTTCCCACTCTTTTTGCAGTACATCAGTTAAAAGCTGCTTTGTAGCATCTTGCCCTAAAAACTTAATAACTTCTGGCTGCACACGATCCACAACACTTACATTTCCTAAAAACATCCCAACTAAGTTAAGTAGCGTTCCACGAGAAGCAAAGAAATCATCAATCATTTTTGAAAGACGGGCTTTCCCTTCTTCACTTTCAAAAAAGCTAATTCCTCGCTCTAAAATAAACGCCGAGGCATTCGGAATCGCATTCTCTATCTTTTCATGTACAGAATGAGGTAAAGCCTGTTCCCATGTATATGTATAATACTCTGCTAAAAATGCATGAATTTTTTCTGTAATCACATGTTCGATTTTTCGAGTCGCTTCTTCTTCTACATGTGCTACATTCCATTTTTCTAACATATATCGCAGTGATTGTTCATTCGTAATTACTTTATCCACTTCCACTTGCGCCCAGTGAATTAAACCTTTTTGAAACTCTTCATTTGTTAGCTTTTTTCCGATTCCTTCTGGTGTTAACAAATGTTCTACAACCATTTTTCCTAATTGAACAGCAAGTTCATCACGCCACTTCGGAATTAACCCTGGTGTAAATGGAACTTGAAACTTTCCGATATAAATAGGACGATGAGGACGAAATAACATTTTTATCGCTAAATGATTCGTATATCCTCCAATAATTGCTCCGAGTCCTGTCGTCGTTAACATATTTAACCATATATTCATTACAATCAACCTTTCACTTCTCCAAAACTATAGCATATCATCATACGGACAAAAGTATAATGGTATAAAAACGTATTTGCAATATATAGCTTCGCCTATTATGCAAATAGTAGTAAAGGAGTGATTTCGTTGGTTCTCGGCCTTTTAACTTCTAAACTTCATTATGAGCAAACGTATTACACCGAAATCGCTAAACGCGCTCGGCTTTATCATAATGTCGTTGCCCAGTTTACGCCATTTTGTATTGATCCTAAAACAGACCTTGTTTCTGGTCTTATTTACGATACAGATACAGGAAAATGGAAAAAGCAAACATTCCCTATTCCTTCTTATATATATGATCGTTATTCTTTTCAAGAGGAAACAGACTTTGAAAAAGCAAAATCAATTATTCACTCTTTGCACAATCGTCCTTCCACTACCTTTTTAAATAACACACTTATTAATTCAAGTGAACTACATGATTTATTTCTCACTAATAAAAAACTGTCTCCTTATATACCAAAATTTGAAATTGCGACGATACAAAACATTTTCAAACTGTTGTTAAAAACTAAAGATATTATTATACGCCCCACTAATATACATTCTAAAGATAACTTATATCGAGTCGCTTACAAAAATAAAACGTTTCAGATCGATACAGTAAATGAAAAATACCATACTTCTATTCCAATCAAACGCACAGACGAATTTATATCTTGGTGTAAATCTAACATACGTTCATCACGTTACATAGCGCACACTATGCTACAACCACCAAATCAATTAACATATCCACTGCACATTCGAACCATTTTGCAAAAAAACAAAGAACAAACTTGGAATGTTATCGGTCAATTTATACAAAAAAGCTCATTTCCTAATCAGCTTTTACCCTCAACAACGGACGATGATTCATTACATTCATTTTCAAAAATTAAATACGTACTATCTAGTACAGGTGTGCAACTATTGCACGACGCTTTACACGACATTATAAATGAAGTATTCCAAACACTAGATCAGTCTTATTCTTCGTTATTTGAACTAGAACTTTCCACAATTATGGATCAAAAAGGTGCAATCTGGCTTATGTATGTCAACACGATCCCTCCTTACGAACAATACATTCGTCATAGTGATTCATTAGCTGAAAAGATATTTCACGGACCACTTAAATTCAGTCGCTTTACACCATAATGAAAGGAGGTAAACCTATTTTGAAAGAACATATATATACATTAAATATTTCAGATGAACATCCAAATAGCATTACTTTACCTTACGTTTTTTCTATTACACCACCTATTACACCCCTCTCCTTCGGCATACGTCATATAGCAAGTGAAGAAGTAAAAATTCATTATTCCTTTACTCGCGAAATTATTATCGGAAAGCATATTGCCGAAAAACTTTTACTGCCTCAATCAACTACTATTCATGCATTCACACAAAACCAAACAATTATTTTCGGACCATTAATCGGCATTTTTACAACTGGCTTTAACGATGATTCTTCTACCCCTTTAGGAAATCGTTCAATTGCTCTCAGTGAGTTGTTAACACCACCATTCTCATTACGACCGTTCGTATTCGTCTTTGGCGTTCAACATATACACTGGGAAGAAGAAACAATTGAAGGATATTTCTTTCGAGAGAAACAATGGATAAAGAAAAAGGTTCCTTTACCAAACGTCATTTACGATCGACTACCGAATCGACAAGCGGAAAATTATAAACCGATTGTCAGGGCAAAAAGAAAATTAGAACAAGACTACTCCATTCCATGGTTTAACCCAGGGTTTTTCAATAAATGGGAAGTTCATCAACTTCTTATGAAAGACGAATCAATTAAACCCTTATTACCAAATACAGAAGCATTTCAGCATTTTGAACAAGTAGAACGGTTTCTTGGCACATATAAATCAGTGTACATGAAACCAATACACGGGAGCTTTGGTAGAAATATTCATCAAATATTTTATTCTCAAACAGAAAATTGCTACTACTGTCGTTATCGCGAAAATGAAGAAAACAAACTGAGAAAGTATCAATCATTAGAAACTCTTCTAAACCATGTACTAAAAGGGCATGATTTAAAAAAGTTTATCGTACAGCAAGGTATCTCGTTACTTCGCTTCGATGGGCAACCTGTTGATTTCCGCATTCATACAAATAAAAATCATTTCGGTAATTGGATAGTTAGTGCAATCGTCGCCAAAATCGCCGGCAAAGGCAGTTTAACAACGCACGTAAATAGTGGCGGTAATACAAAATTGCTACAAGAGCTTTTTCCAGATTCAACGAAACAAGTTCAAATTGAAAATAAATTAAAACATACTGCCTTACAAATAAGTTACGCGCTCGATGAACAAGTAACCGGAAATATTGGAGAAATCGGTTTTGATATCGGTTTAGACACAAAGGAAAATCCGTGGTTATTTGAAGCCAACTCTA
Source organism: Bacillus cereus group sp. BfR-BA-01349 (assembly GCF_022663795.1). NCBI lineage: Bacteria > Bacillati > Bacillota > Bacilli > Caryophanales > Bacillaceae > Bacillus > Bacillus cereus group sp. BfR-BA-01349. The sequence goes on along the minus strand of NZ_JAKUGE010000036.1, from coordinate 28,544 downwards.
AACCTGGGCGAACTGTATTCCAAGATGAAAAATTAAAAGAACAAAGTGAACTGACGCGCCAGTTATTTTACGAATATGCCATCTACTTAACTGAACATTCTTTACGTGATACAAAAGAAAAAATGTCTCAAATAAAATCAGGGGCTTCATCAAACACCGAACATATCCCTTCTCCTATGATTCACTCACAAATACAAAAACAAAAACTTCCACCTAGATAATAAGGTGGAAGTTTTCTATTTACACAAGTTTTACTACAACCTCAGTTTCCACGTTACATACTCCGCAATAAAAAATATGATTGCAATATTCATTTGAATTATTATGCGTTAAACCATCTACTGCACTTAATAATTCTTGATCCATATAGGCACTATAATCGTCTATGTAATCTACAGACTTCCCATAATCTTGGAGTATACTTTGGCAATTTTGACAAGAATATGTTTGTGATTCTAATGCGTTGCAAAGCGGGCAAATTCCCATCATGATTCCTCCATACGTTATCGTTTAAAGCCTCTCTTTTTTAGAGTGAAGAGAGCAACCTATCCAAACATAGGAGCGCCCACTCCATCCCTACTTAAAAATAGAACTATAAAGTTGCTACCGATTTCATTTTTATTTCAATAAATCCTATATAAGAAGCTAATAATTAGCCTACAAGTAGCAGGCTACAATGAGAAAATTATATTTAATATCCTCCTTAGTTTGGCCTGTTTTCTTAAAAATACAACGATTACTCTTATTTCATAATTTACGAAATCAATAAGTTTTTTTACAAAATTTACAAATTATTATTTTGTATATCTTTCTAGGCAACATCCATACTATGAGTACAAACTTAATTACCGATGGATTAGCGCCAATCGGGGCGATAATCTGGTTCAACTCCAGCTAGTCCAACCAAAAAAACTTTTATAACTCTAAGGAGGATATATTCCTATGGCAAACCAAAATTCTTCAAATCAATTAGTAGTACCAGGTGCAACAGCTGCAATCGATCAAATGAAGTACGAAATCGCTCAAGAATTTGGTGTACAATTAGGAGCAGATTCTACGGCTCGCGCTAACGGTTCAGTTGGTGGAGAAATCACAAAACGTCTAGTTGCAATGGCTGAGCAAAGCCTTGGCGGATTCCACAAATAAATATATATGGCAAAAAGGTCTCAAGGCATATGCCTTGAGACCTTCCTTAATTTATTGCAACATTTGTAAAAACTTCTTCGTACGTTCTTCTTTTGGATTTGTAAATACTTCTTCTGGTGTACCTTGTTCGACAACGACACCACCATCCATGAAAATAACACGGTTCGCAATTTGATGTGCAAAACGCATTTCGTGCGTTACAATAACCATCGTCATGCCTTCTTTAGCAAGTTCTTTCATTACTTTCAGAACTTCTTGAACGAGTTCAGGATCAAGCGCTGACGTCGGCTCATCAAATAGTAACACTTCCGGCTCCATCGCAAGCGCGCGCGCAATTCCAACGCGCTGTTGCTGTCCGCCTGATAATTGGAACGGATATAAATCCACTTTATCTGCTAAACCAACTTTTTCAAGGAAATAGCTTGCTTTTTTCTTCGCTTCTTCTTTCCCCATCTTTTTCACTGTAACGAGCCCTTCCATTACATTTTGAAGTGCTGTTAAATGCGGGAATAAATTATGGTGCTGGAATACCATACCTGTTTGCGTACGAAGATTAACAATATCTTTCTTCGTTACTTTTTGAGAGAAGTTAAGCTCTTTATTACCGATACGAATATTACCAGCGTTTGGTGTTTCTAATACATTGAGACAACGTAAGAATGTCGTTTTACCAGATCCAGACGGCCCAATAATAACAACAACCTCGCCCTTCTCAACTGTTAAATCTATATGCTTTAGTACGGTATTATCTCCGAAACTTTTTTGTAAGTGCTGAATTGAAATCATAAAAACAAAAACTCCTTTTGTAAAAGGATTATTTTAATGTGTAGCGTTCTGAACGCTTTTCTAACATCTGTTGTACGATTGATAATAAGAAACAAATAACCCAATAAATAAGACCTGCTTCAAAATAAACAATTAAAAACTCGTAGTTCATCGCCGCAATTTCCTGCGCTTTTCGGAACATTTCTGTTACTAAAATTAACGATGCTAACGAAGTATCTTTCACTAAGCTAATAAATGTATTCAAAAGCGGCGGGATTGATACGCGCGTTGCTTGTGGTAAAATAACACGTTTTAATGCTTGTGGATATGTCATCCCAATTGTATAAGCTGCTTCCCACTGCCCTTTCGGAATGGAAAGGATAGAAGCACGAATAATTTCAGATGCATATGCACCGACATTTAATGAAAATCCAACAACTGCTGCTGTATATGGCTCAACTTCAATATTAAGAGTTGGAAGTCCATAGAAAATAATAAATAATTGTACAAGAAGTGGCGTTCCGCGAATGATAGATACATAGATACGAGCAATCCATTGTAAAATACGACTACCAGAAATACGTGCGAGCGCTGTTAACGTTGCCAGTATAATCCCGATAATAAATGTAATAAGCGTTAATGGAATTGTTGTAAAAACAGCTTCCTTCAGCATAGGCATGAAGGAAGTCTGCATAATATCTATCCAAGTAGACAATCGATCTGAAACCAATGCACTACTTAGATACATTTTCACCGAACCATTTTTTCGTTATTTTGTCATACGTACCGTCTTTTTTCATATCTTCTAACGCTTTATCTACTTCTTGTACAAGCCTAGTGCTACCTTTACGGAATAAGAATCCACTTTCTGAAGCTTCTTTTTCAGTATCTACAATTTTAATTTTTGCATCTTTTTTCGTTTCTAAATAATTTAATACTGATAACTTATCATTAATTGTAAAATCAACGCGTCCTGAAGCTAATAATTCTGCCGCTTGGCTAAATCCTTCTACACCAATAATTTCCGCACCGTTTTTCTTAGCAATATCTGCATAGTTACTCGTTAAAGATTGTGCTCCTTTTAAACCTTTTACATCAGCAAATGTAGCAGGCTTATCTTTATCTTTTGCAATAACTAATGCCGCTGAAGATGAAACGTATGGCTTAGAGAAATCGTATTTCTTTTGACGATCTTCACGAATACCAACTTCGTTTGCAACCATATCGAAACGTTTTGCGTCTAGGCCAGCAAGTAAGCTATCCCATTGTGTTTCTTTAAATACAGGTTTTACACCTAAACGTTTTGCAACTTCTTCCGATAGTTCAACGTCAAATCCAGTTAATTTATTGCTTGAATCGTGGAACGTAAATGGTGGATATGTACCTTCTGTACCAATTACAAGTTCACCGCTTTGTTTAATCTTTTGTAACGCGTCTTGACTAGCTGTATCTTTTTTCTCTTCTTTACCGCAGCCGGCTACAATCCCGATCGCTAATGTAGTTACTGCAAGCACTGAAAATAATTTCTTCATGACTGTAATCCTCCAAGTATTCTGATAGGAATTTAAAAACTATATTGATTGTATGCAATCTTGAACAATTTTTCAATGAAAATGTTCTTATTTAGTTTATCCTTTTTCTTCATAATCAAACAAAAGGGAAAAATAACGCTACATACAAAAAATAAGTAACATTTTTTAATATAGCATTTATGGAGAAAAAGGTAAAACAATACTTCTTATTTAACTGTCGTAATTCGCTAAAGAGTCGACATGTTCATCAATAAAAAAGAACTTGTGAAAATCACAAGTTCTCCTCCATGCATATTAAGCACTCTGATTGCCTTCCATTTGCGTTTTATACATATCGTAATAACGCCCGCGCTTTTTCATGAGTTCATCATGAGAGCCTTTTTCTAAAATGGTTCCTCTATCGAGCACAATAATTTGATCTGCGCTTTTAATCGTTGAAAGGCGGTGAGCGATAATAAATGTCGTTCTTCCTTTTTTTACAACTTCTAGTGCTTGTTGAATCATCGCCTCTGTTTCTGTATCAATACTAGACGTTGCTTCATCTAAAATTAAAATAGCCGGATCAAAAGCGAGCGCCCTAGCAAACGAAATAAGCTGACGTTCTCCAGTGGAAAGCGTACTTCCCTTTTCTGTAATTTCTTCATTTATATTGTTCGCAAATCTTTCAGCACCAACATCACGTAACGCCTTTACAATGCGCTCTTTTGAAATTTTTTCGTTCTCTAAGCTTACATTGGAAGCGACCGTCCCACTAAAAAGAAACGGGTCTTGCAGTACGATTCCCATATGTTCACGGGTTGCTTGTTTCGGCATCTCTTTTACATCGTGACCATCAATCGTAAGCTTTCCTTTTTCAAACTCATAAAATTGAAAGAGTACATTCATGATAGAACTTTTTCCTGATCCAGTATGACCGACAAGTGCCACTGTCTCGCCTTGTTTCGCTTCAAAAGAAATATTTTTTAACACTTCATCTTTTCCATTATAAGAAAATGATACATTATCAAATTTTACATTTCCTTTTAAACGAGGCATACGTTCTTCTTCTACCGCTTCCCCTTTTTCCTCTAACAATTCAAAGACACGTTCTGATGCAACGCGCGCTTGCTCTAAGTTTGCAAGCTGGTTCACCATATTCGTAATTGGCGAGAATAATCGTGTTAAATAATCGACGAATGCATACAGTACCCCAAGTGAAATAATACCTGTAGCACTTAATGACGCACCGCCGAAATACCAAATTACTCCTGTGAAAGCGATATTTCTTAATACGGCTACTAAGTTATGCGAAGTTGCTGCATTTAAATTCAAAATTTTATTTTGATACTTAAAATAATCGCCATTTAATTCTTCAAATTCTTTTTTCGTTTCACGCTCTTGACGGAACGCTTGAATAATTGGCATCCCTTGAATGGATTCATTCACTGTTCCGTTAATATCAGATAAACGAGAGCGCATTTTATGATTGTATACAGACGCGTATTTTCTATAAAGAATCGCCCAAACAATTAAAATTGGGATAATTAATAAACATAATGAAGCGAGCTTCACATCTAATAAAAATAACGCAGCGAATATCCCAATAATATAGATGATACTAGAAACGAATGTTGCCAGCACCGTTACATATAAATCACGAATGGCCTCTGTATCATTCGTCACACGCGAAACAATTTTCCCCGCCGGTAAATGATCAAAGTAACGAATTGGCAACGTTTGAATATGAGAAAACACATCTTCCCTCATAATTTGAATAATTTTGTTCGCTGCCTTTTGCAAGAAGAACTGCTTTCCGTATGCAAATAATGACACGACTACTAATAAAGCGAAATAGCCACCACCAAGTAATAATAGACGGTTTATTTCTGGCTTATAAAATGCAAACACTTCTTCCTTTGTTAATGCTTTCGCTTTATACACTTGCACCGCCTTACCATTTTGAACGGTAATCATATCCCCTTTTACAGTACGTGACCCTTCCGCATTTACTTTATTCGGTACAAAATAATATTGAAAACCGACTTGCATCACGCGTACTTCTTTTCCTTTTTTCTCACCTTCCTGGAAGCGATCGCTTCGCTTATAAAAGGTGCCATTATACGAAACAGCCTCTTCACTCTGTTCTGTTTCATACCAAGGTTTCTCTATCCCGACGATATGATCGTCAATCATCGTTTTAGCGACGAAAGGACCAGCAAGCTCTGCGATGACGAAAATAAATAACATTAACATCGCAGCAAAAATCGTCCCTTTCACTTTCATCGCGTATTGAAACAATCGTTTTGAAACGCTCATATTTTCACCCCACTATCCGCACTTTCACTTTCACCTTGTTGTCTTTCAAACTGCTCAGCAGACCAGCCTCCCTTTTGGATAAGCTGAGCATGCGTACCTTCTTCTATAACTGCACCTTCATCCATAACGAGAATCCAATCCGCATGTTGCACTGCAGATAAACGATGCGTCGTAATAATCGTCGTCTTTCCGCTTCTTTCCGTTCTTATATTTTCAATGATCGCTGCTTCCGTACGAGCATCTACAGCTGATAAAGAATCATCCAAAATTAATATTTCCGGATTTTGAATAACAGCTCGCGCAATTGAAATCCTTTGTTTTTGCCCTCCTGATAAAGAAACACCCTTCTCTCCAACGAGCGTTTCTAACCCTTCTGGCAAAAACTCTAAATCCTTTTTAAACGCAGCAATTTCAATTGCTTTCTCTAGTTCTTCTTCAGTCGCTTCCCTATTTCCGAATAAAATATTTTCTCGCGCTGTTTTTGAGAATAAAATATGCTCCTGCGGTACATAACCAATCCAGCCGAGTACATTTTCATTCGTCATTTTATCTAATGTCACATCAGAAACTGCAATATCCCCATCTCCAAGTGGATATTGACGAAGAAGCTGACGGACAAGCGTCGTTTTTCCACTTCCTGTTTTCCCGACAACCCCAAGCGTTTCCCCTTGTTTTAATGTAAATGAAACCTTCTTTAAATTTGTTTCAGTTGATGAAGGATATGAAAAGGTAACGTCATCAAACTGAATATAATCCGGCTCTTGCACAAGCTTTGGATGTTTCGGATTCTTTACATCTGGCTCATACGCTAACGTTTCATTCACACGGTCAAGCGAAGCATTTCCTCTTTGCATAACATTAATTAATTCACCAATTGCAAACATCGGCCAAATCATCATCCCTAAATACACGTTAAAAGAAACGAGTTCACCAAGCGTCACCTTTGACTGGAACACAAGGTATGCACCGTACACTAAGCCGATTAAATAACTAAGACCGACAAGCATTTTCACAGTTGGTTGGAATAATGCATCAATCTTTGCTACCTTCATATTTTTTTCGTAGACGTCATCTCCTAAATGATGAAATCTTTCCTCGTCTGCATTCTCTTGTACGTATGCACGAATAACGCGTACGCCAGCGATTGATTCAAGCACTTTATCGTTCATATCACCAAACGCATCTTGCGCAACTGTAAATCTTTCATGCAATTTCTTTCCATATATATTCATCGCATACGCCATAATTGGAAGCGGAATAAGCGCTGCAAATGTGAGCTCCCAACTAATTGTAAATCCCATCATAAAGACAATCGTAAGCATATATAAACTAGAATCCACAAGCGTTAATATACCAAAACCAGCTGTCATAGCGATTGCTTTTAAATCATTCGTTGCCCTCGCCATTAAGTCGCCAGTACGATTTTTTTGATAAAAAGTCGGCGTCATCTTAAGTAAATGCCCCATAAATTTAGAGCGCATCGTTTTCTCAAGTACAAATGCACCTCCAAACAATTGATGTTGCCATACAAAAGTAAGACCATACCCAACGATTGTAACCCCTATTAAAATAAGAATAGACTGTATAATAGCTTCGTTTGATAACGTTCCTGTTTTTATATTATCAATCGTAACCCCTAACACTTTCGGGGGAATAACTTCAACTATATTCACAATTAAAAGAGCTCCAATGGCGATACTATATCTCTTCCAATGCTCTTTAAAAAACCATTTTAACTTTAGTAATACTGATAACAATGTAACCTCTCCCTTCTCGTTCTCGTTTACCTCTCATTTCTTTATCCACTATCCAGACCCATCACATTTACATTTCGTAACCCATACAATCTCATCACATTTTTCCACCTTCCAAAGTTTTATATAGTAGCATGGAAAATAAACAAAAAAAAGCATACCGCCGCTTGACGATATGCACAAAAATGCATAAAAAGCGTACGTTACGATATACGCAACGTACGCTTTTTATAAGACAAAGATGCCCTATATATCCGTACGGGTTGCGTAATGATATGAATGTTTTCTGCCATTTAACAGAGCTAAGCCCATTACATTTACGATTACAATCATTACGCACACCCCCTTCATTTATTTTCCATTTATAATCTTACAACTTTATTGAGTATTCTGTCAATTGTTTTTTCACACTTCAAATAAAAATATATGATACACCATTTTGAAATAAGAGAATGTTCTGTAAGAAAGGGCATACAAAATAAAAAAGGAATAAGAAATCGTTTTCACAAACATTTCATTTGAAAAATGTTATCAACCCCCCTACAATCACCTTATACTCACTCTTACAAGTTGCTATTTTAGGAGGACTAATCATGACAACTAGCAATACGTACAAATTTTATTTAAACGGAGAATGGAGAGAAAGCTCTTCAGAAGAAACAATCGAAATTCCATCTCCATACTTACACGAAGTAATTGGACAAGTACAAGCAATTACTCGCGGAGAAGTAGATGAAGCAATTGCATCTGCAAAAGAAGCTCAAAAATCATGGGCTGAAGCTTCCCTACAAGATCGCGCAAAATACTTATATAAATGGGCTGATGAGCTCGTAAATATGCAGGATGAAATTGCCGATATCATTATGAAAGAAGTCGGTAAAGGATATAAAGATGCGAAGAAAGAAGTTGTTCGTACAGCTGACTTCATTCGTTACACGATCGAAGAAGCTTTACATATGCACGGAGAAAGCATGATGGGCGATAGCTTCCCGGGCGGTACAAAATCGAAACTTGCGATTATCCAACGCGCACCACTTGGTGTTGTATTAGCAATCGCACCATTTAACTACCCAGTAAACTTATCTGCTGCAAAACTTGCACCAGCATTAATTATGGGTAACGCTGTTATTTTCAAACCAGCAACTCAAGGTGCAATTAGTGGTATTAAAATGGTTGAAGCACTTCATAAAGCTGGCCTTCCAAAAGGACTTGTAAACGTAGCGACAGGACGCGGTTCTGTAATTGGTGACTACTTAGTAGAACACGAAGGCATCAATATGGTATCGTTCACAGGTGGTACAAACACAGGTAAACATTTAGCGAAAAAAGCTTCAATGATTCCACTTGTATTAGAACTTGGTGGTAAAGACCCTGGTATCGTTCGTGAAGATGCTGATTTACAAGATGCTGCAAACCATATCATAAGCGGTGCATTCTCTTACTCTGGTCAACGTTGTACAGCTATTAAACGTGTACTTGTACACGAAAACGTAGCGGACGAGCTTGTTAGCTTATTAAAAGCGCAAGTAGCTGAACTATCAGTTGGATCTCCAGAACAAGATAGCACAATCGTTCCATTAATTGACGACAAGTCTGCTGACTTCGTTCAAGGTTTAGTTGACGACGCTGTAGAAAAAGGTGCTACAATCGTTATCGGTAACAAACGTGAGCGTAACTTAATTTACCCAACATTAATCGATCACGTAACAGAAGAGATGAAAGTTGCTTGGGAAGAGCCATTCGGCCCAATCCTTCCAATCATTCGTGTTTCTTCAGATGAACAAGCAATTGAAATTGCTAACAAATCAGAGTTCGGTCTGCAAGCAAGTGTCTTCACTAAAGACATTAACAAAGCATTTGCAATTGCTAACAAAATCGAAACTGGTTCTGTACAAATTAACGGACGCACAGAGCGCGGCCCTGATCACTTCCCATTCATCGGTGTAAAAGGTTCAGGTATGGGTGCACAAGGTATTCGTAAGAGCCTTGAGTCTATGACACGTGAAAAAGTAACTGTATTAAACTTAGTTTAATCTTATAAAAAGAAGCTGATCTATTTATAGATCAGCTTCTTTTCTATATAAATACTTCCAAAAAACGGAGTATTTCGTTCTACTTCCGATTTGGTTTTCCAAATCGAACTAAAACATGCCATAATAATTTTAATTCCTGAAGCACCTCTTCATACGTTCCGCGATCACTCCAGGATAGTGGATTCCTTTTCAAATCCACTACAGCTGAGCCAATTATATGTGCATCGATACAATTATTTCGTGCAATGCGTTTTGCCAAAGATGGCATTTTTGAACCTCTAAAATCCATCGGAACTTCATCCACCGTAAGTACAAAACCGATGTGCCAATACAAATCTATAGCATACTTCAGGCAAATTTCTTCTAAAACTTTCCCTACATCCGTACCCTTAAATGAAGGATCTGCAACAAGCGCCTCCACGTCTTCTTTAAGAGAAATCTCTCCATGAATTTGCGCTTCAATATAATGATTAAGATTACGGGCTGGCTCTTTGCTTACTAAATCTATAAACGGCCTTTTCAGGTTAGCTAGTAAATGATTAATTAATATTGTTGGCGTCAAATTCCCTTCACCAATTGCAAAATCTCTTACGAATGTCTCTTCCAAAAGAGCAGCTAAAATCATATCAAACTCCTCATAAGTCCCCTTTTCTTTCGGATCTTGATGCGAATCTAAATATGTATATGTAGAGCGCGAAGAAACTTTTGGAGATAAGAGAAAATAACATGAACCAAAACGCGGAGCCGGCCCATCTGGATGTAACATTAAATTTAGCGCTCCGTATTTTGGCCGTTGATCATTCGTTACGCCTTCTAATTGATATGCCCCTCCAAATATTCTCTTTTCCCAAAGGTCACGTTCACCACCAGGATAAGCAGATACGCTTCCATTAGATAGCAATGTTTCAAACTGACTTTTATATACTCCTTGCTCAAACAGTGCTTCAGCAACACTTTTCATATTCGAATCTAGTCTGTCTGGATGAAAGTGTAAAGCAATCCTTGCATGAGATTTTAAATTAGCGACAGCTTCTTCAAATATTTCATCTGTAATATTAGACATTTTAAGTATATGATTAATCGTTGCTTTAGCCCCACGTTTTTCGTTCTCTGCATATTTTGAAATATACTCTAAAGCAAATAATTGAGATCTTAATAATTCCATAATCCAATCTCCCCTTTAATTGAACTGCCCTTAAACACTTCAATTAAAAGCTTATTCTTTCCTTCTTATGAAACGAACCTCATTTATTAAAAAAAGTAATTTACTAAATCTTAATTATGTATACACGCATTTTTCATAGGCAAATGTACACATTCTACAGAAATTTGATACCCTAGCCATCGCTCAGCGATATGTTCAAATGATAAAACAGATCCCGTTGTAAAAAAGCGATGCTTCGGATTCAGATTGTCAGACAAAATTCCTTTATGCTGTAAAATGGTACTTAACTCTATCGCTGTTTCTTCTGCCGAACTAATAATCGTTACAGCCTCTCCTAACTCACTTTTAATCACAAACTCTTCTCTATAATCTGATTATTACTATATCCATTGACGTATAAAAATTCATTTGTTACTCTTAAAAACGTTAATTTAATATTTAAATCCTCATTCGTATCTCGGTGAGGTAGAGGTTGCAATCATTAAGAGTATCATTTCAGGAGATGTAGTGGCATTGATGAAGGAATGAGAAAGGAATGTTTGCCGAAGTAAGTCGTGTCCACCATGCACGCTTGCTGGGTCTGCATTTAATAAGTGCAGAACTGTCACAAACGTTTCGTTTGTGGAGAGCTATCGAGAGGTATGTCGTGGGTTTCTTATAAGATAGAAAGCATGTAGCGGCAAATTACGTGCTTTTTTTGTTTTGTTTGGGACTTCTCTTCCTGACTTAGGAAGACATACATATCTCCTCGCTTGACTTGGTTATACTAACTTTGGAGGTATTTTCTATGCAACAAAAAAAATGGGGCTTTTGGGTACTAACAGCTTTCGTTGTCGGTAACATGGTTGGCGCTGGTATTTTCATGGTGCCAAGTACGTTGGCACAAACAGCAAGCCCACTCGGTGTCACTTTAGCTTGGTTAACTACAGGGTTTGGTGTTTTAATGCTAGCTCTTGTTTTCGGTAATTTAGCAATTCGTCGTCCTGATTTAACGACAGGACCACAAAGTCATGCATATGCTTTATTCTCAACACCAAAAAAGAAAAAAATGGCTGGATTCAGTATGGTATGGGGATATTGGGTTGCAAACTGGGCAAGTAACGTTGCCATCATTACATCATTTGCGGGATATTTATCACTCTTCTTCCCAATTATGAAAGATACGCGACTACTATTTTCAATCGGCTCGTTTAACGTAGAAGTCGGAAAACTAATTACATTTACGATTTGTTCCATCTTACTTTGGGGAACTCATATTATATTAACGAACGGTGTAAGCGGAGCTGGAAAACTAAACTTCTTAACAACAACAACGAAAGTAACTGGATTCCTTTTATTCATCGTCGTTACGTTATTTGCATTCGAAGCTTCTAAGTTTGGACAATGGTACACACCGATGATTGATAAATCAGGTGCATCACACGGTCTTCTTTCACAAGTAAATTTAGCTGCTCTTACAACGCTTTGGGCGTTTATCGGAATTGAATCAGCCGTTCTTTTATCAAACCGTGCTGTTTCTCCAAAAACGGTAAAACGTGCAACAGTTGCGGGATTACTTATTACAGTTGCGATTTACTTAGGAATCACAATTTTAACAATGGGTGTACTTCACGTTGATAAATTACAAGCTTCTGAACGTCCATTAGCAGATGCACTAAATGCTGCAATGGGTCATGGCGGCGGGAAACTGATGGCATTACTTGCTCTTACTTCCCTGTTCGGTTCCATCTTAGGTTGGATCTTATTAAGCTCAGAAGTACCGTATCAAGCAGCAAAAGAAGGTTTCTTCCCTTCCTTCTTCACGAAAACAAATAAAAAAGGAAGTCCAATTTACTCATTACGATTAACAAACATTATGTCGCAAGTGTTCTTATTCTCAACATTATCAGGAACAATTGCGGAAGCTTATACATTCGTTATTACCGTATCAACACTAGCCTACCTCATTCCATATCTCGTTTCGCCAATCTTCCAGTTAAAACTAGTCGCAACTGGTGAAACATATAAAAATGAAATGCGGGCAAGAATTACAGATGGTATAGTCGCAGTGATTGCACTTTGCTACGCACTATGGGTTATTAAAACGGGCGCATCCGATATAAAAACGTTCCTTCTCGGAATTGGTTTATTCGTAATCGGCTTTGCCTTCTATCCATTAATGAATCGTGATCAGAAAAAAAATAACGAAAAGAAAAACGGGCAAGTTGCATAACGCAATTTGCTCGTTTTTTCTTTTATAAAACATATATAATAGAACAAAGAGGTGAAAAACATGTCAATTGAATCACTATGGAGCAGTCGCTTCCAACAACATATGCAAAATATCATTACATACTTTGCACGTATGATTAACGGTTTACTATATAGCTTTATCTTTATTTCATGCGTTGGTGCATATTATTATGCTCAGTTTCTAAAAGCATCTCCTTCTAAAGGAATATCTTTAATAATTATAACGATTGTACTTACGTTCATTATAACGAGATGCCCTATCCGTACATTTATTCAGAAACCTGACGCTGTCTATTTACTAGCACTAGAAGAGAAATTAACATCTTATTTCAAAAAATCTCTTCTATATAATTACATCATTCAGCTTTTTCCATTATTATTTACGTTCCTTATTCTCGTACCACTTGCACTGCAATCATTGCAATTAACGGTTCCTTTCTTATGTACAATCTTTATCGTTTTAATGGTTACGAAAGCTTGGAACATGTACATACATTGGATGTGGCGCGATAGTCATGAAAAAAATATATGGCTGATCATCCGTATTACTTGTAACGCCCTAATCATTTACATGCTGTTTTATTCCGCAAATGTTCTCATATTGGGCGGACTACTCTTACTACTTGCTTTCCTACTTCTATACACGAAAAAACAGCCTACAAAACGAATACCGTGGGATTACATAATCGAGCAAGAAGAAAAAATGAACGTTCGTTTTTATCAATTTGCTAGCATTTTTACCGATGTTCCGCAACTGAATAAACAAGTAAATAAAAGAAAATGGCTTACAAATTGGATTGAACCTTTATTACATAAAAAACAAGCAACTTTCTTCTATTTACATACACTCGCATTTTTACGTGGGAATGATTATTTCGGTATATATATTCGCTTAGGATTAATTGGTGCCTTCGCATTATATTTTATACCAAATATATACGTAAAAGGCGCTATCGCTTACATCGTTCTATATATGATTTCTATGCAGCTCCGTTCACTGTGGAAATATTTTTCGGGAAATATTATTGCAACATTATATCCGATTGGTACTGCAGAAAGAATGAAGCAATTTCTTAGCTTAATCTTTATATTTCTAAGCATTCAACTCATTGTATTTTCGATTGTTATACTCATTGCTACAGGTCAATTTTTACATAGCCTTATCATTATGATTGTCGGGTTACTCTGGATCAAATTTATTATTGTATCAAAAACGAAGCAACGCGTTTCTTCGTTTTAACGAAAAGAAATATCTTAAACGCCAAGGTGAAAATAAATTATCCTTGGCGTTTTTATTTTGCTTCCTCAAACAAGAATCACTGAAACAACCGATATTTTATGATTTTTACATACAAAAACGATAATACATGTTTACGACCTAATAAAAAGGGTATCTATTAATTAACAGAGTAAAGGAGGGGCCTATATTGTGAATAAAAAAACGGAACAATTGAAGCATCACGTTACTGACAATCAATGCAAACATGCTTTAACAACAAATCAAGGGGTAAAAATAGCTGAAGATGAATTTTCTTTAAAGATGGGCTTAAGAGGCCCAACCTTAATGGAGGATTTCCACTTTCGCGAGAAAATGACCCATTTTGATCACGAACGAATTCCCGAAAGGATTGTTCATGCACGCGGGGTTGGCGCTCATGGTTATTTTCAGCTTTATGAATCTTTAGAAACATATACGAAAGCAGATTTTCTTACTAATCCTTCAAAGAAAACACCTGTATTTGTACGGTTCTCAACCGTTCAAGGTTCTAAAGGATCCAACGACACAGTAAGAGATGTACGCGGATTCGCCACAAAATTTTATACAGATGAAGGAAACTATGATTTAGTGGGTAATAATATGCCAGTATTCTTTATCCAAGATGCTATTAAATTTCCTGATTTTGTCCATGCAGTTAAACCAGAACCACATAATGATATTCCTCAAGGAGCTAGCGCTCATGATACCTTTTGGGACTTTGTTGCGCATAATCCTGAGTCCACTCATATGGTCATGTGGCAAATGAGCGACCGAGCTATTCCGCGTAGTTTACGAATGATGGAAGGTTTTGGAGTTCACACATTTCGACTCATTAACGCAGAAGGAAAAGCCCATTTCGTAAAGTTTCACTGGAAACCTACCCTCGGGGTTCATTCATTAGTATGGGATGAAGCTCAAAAGATTGCCGGGAAAAATCCTGATTTTCATCGTCAAGATTTATACGAAGCAATTGAAAAAGGGGATTATCCTGAATGGGAGCTTGGATTACAGCTAATTCCAGAAGAAGATGAACATAAATTTGATTTTGATATTTTAGATCCAACGAAATTATGGCCAGAAGAAGAAGTTCCTGTAAAATTAGTTGGTAAAATGACACTCAATAAAAATGTTGATAACTTCTTTGCTGAAACAGAGCAGGTAGCTTTTCACCCTGGTCATGTCGTACCAGGTATTGATTTTTCAAATGACCCTCTTCTGCAAGGAAGATTATTCTCCTATACAGATACACAATTATCTCGTTTAGGGGGCCCTAATTTCCATCAAATTCCTATTAATCAGCCTGTATGTCCTTTTCATAATAATCAACGTGATGGTATGCATCAAATGCAGATTCATCGCGGTCAAACAAGCTATCATCCTAATGGATTAAATAACAATCAACCTGCAACCGTCCAAGCCGAACAAGGAGGATATGAACATTATCAAGAAAAGATTGATGGGCATAAAATTAGAGGTCGCAGTAAAAGCTTTCTTAACTTTTATTCTCAGGCTAAACTTTTCTACAATAGTATGAGCCCTATTGAAAAGCAGCACATAAAAGAAGCTTTTTGCTTTGAAGTTGGGAAGTGTAAATCAGACATGGTGAAGGCAAATGTAATTGCTCTTCTAAACCACGTCGATCGTCAATTAGCACAAAAAGTCGCTAACATTATTGGAGCTCCTTTACCTAAGGAAAATCACGAAGTAAATTCAGATGCAAAATCACCTGCACTAAGTATGTCCAATACTATTTTTAAATCTGATTCCAAAAATGTTGCAATTCTATTAAATGGTGACCCAAGCGTCTCACTTCTGTCCGAATGGATTCAAGCTTTTGTACAACACCGAATTAACTATAGCATCATAGATAATAAAATTTATCAGTTCAATGATTCCATTAAAGTAACTGATACTTATACAACAACAGACTCCTCCCTTTTTGATGCAGTATTAGTGTTTAGTAGTGAGTCTGTCATTCAACCCCCTGTTTTAGAATTTGCAGAAACTACTTTTAAACATTTTAAACCGATAGCTCATGTCCTTAGTAATCCTCATGCTTTGGACCATAGTAAGATTAAACTGGATGGAGCAGGAGTTTACAACTTAACAAATACTTCAATTGAATCATTTATAGAAGGCATTGCCCAAGGAAGATTCTGGAGCCGATAATATAATATAATATAATATAAGGAGCGGATTAGAATGAGTAAAAAAATTGCTATTTTAATAACGGATTATTTCGAGGATACAGAATACACAGAGCCAGTAGAAGCTTTTAAACAAAAGGGATATGAATTAACAACTATTGAAACGGAAAAAGGTAAAACGGTACACGGTAAGCAAGGAAAAAGTGAAGTCGTGATTGATAAAAGTATTGATGATGTTTCTCCAGAGAACTTTGATGCCCTCTTCATACCGGGTGGATTTTCTCCAGATATACTTCGTGCCGATGAACGTTTTGTTCGCTTTAGTAAAGCATTTATGGATGCGGAAAAACCTGTTTTCGCTATTTGTCACGGACCTCAGCTACTCATCACTGCACAAACACTTGAAGGACGCGATGTAACTGGATATAAATCTATTGAAGTCGATTTAAAAAATGCCGGCGGGAACTTTCATGACAAAGAGGTTGTCGTATGTCAAAATCAGCTAGTAACAAGTAGACAGCCAGAGGACATCCCAGCGTTTATTGAAGAATCGTTGCGTATATTGGGATAGTTATTATAGGTTAGCCAAAATAGCTGTTTAGCTACTTTGGTTAACCTTTTGATTTGTATAAAAAACAAAAAGAATCTCATTTTCAATAATCTTTTGAGACCCCCTCTTTTCTTGCCCCCAAATTTCTAATCACTTTTCATAGGCATTTCTCATATAGTGAAAATGACTATACGATTCCTATCCATAAGTTAAATAATGATTTTACACATATATAAATAAAAAAAGATGGGAGCCTTATTTATGAATAACAATCCACCTTCAACGCCCCCAAATCCAACGGAAACGAATAATAATGAAGTGAGCTTACAAACGTTACGCATCATTGGGCTTATTGTACTGATTAGTGGCTACATATTAGTAGCACTTTCTGAAGTAGGCACATTAAAAAATCTTTTACTACAGCCTAGTACTACTCCAAATTTAGCTGAAGTTGATCCGTTCTAAAAATTATATAAAAAGCGAGTCCCAGTATAACTGGTTCGCTTTTATATAGTTTCATCCAATTTGAGAAACATTTCTCTCATCCTCATACTGCTCTTTCCCTATCGCCTTCATAAATAATAAAATACTGCTCATACCAACGATAAAGTACAGAGCACTCATACCCCAAGATGCAATAAATGAACCTAGCATAACACCTAATGCCCCGTTCATTTTTGCCACTTGAAAGACCATTCCGTTAATCGCCATATAAGAACCTCTTGCCTCATTTGGCACCATATCTGCCATAATAGATTGACGCACTGGCACATACATCATCTCGCCTACTGTTTGGAAAAGCCCTGCAATTAATAAAATCCATAAGCTATTGCTCGTTCCGAGTATTGTAAATCCAATCGTGTAAATAAATAAGCCTACATATAAGATTTTCAAATCGTTGAAGCTTTTCAGCATTTTAATAAGAAGTGCTGAACATAACACAACTAAAATTGTATTCTCTGCAGAAATCCAGCTCAGCATGCGAATACCTGTTAAATCAAACGTAAAACCATTCCCGAATAAAAAGTGCACCGTTTCAAATTCCTTCTGCAAACGTACCCCTAAATAATTATTAATTTGAAACTCTAACGATAATGTACATATACTCGCTGCACAAAAAATTAAAAATGCTTTATCTTTCATCACGACTTTATAACTATCTGCCATATCTTTTAATACATTTTTCTTCTCCATCGTTTTTCGTGCTACATACACTTCTTCCATATACACAGCCATCACATATAAAGTCATAATGGCAACAAGCGTTAATACGATAAACAATTGTAGTCTATAGTTTTCAAATAGTAATCCTCCAAATATCGCTCCAATCGCAATCGATAAATTAATAGCCCAGTAATTAATGCTGTACATCACTTTTCGATTTTCAGGTGTACTCACATCAATTAACATCGCTTCTGTCGCAGGATTCATAAGTCCCGATCCTAAACTATTCACTAACATAAACACAAATGTTAACCACGGTGAGTCAACGTAATCCGAATTCGCAACTCCCATACAAGCAATGGAAATGACTTGTATACTTTGACCGATAATCATAACCTTTTTACGCCCAAGCCGGTCTCCAACATATCCACCGTATAAACCAATTACTAATGAAGCTATGACATTAATAAGTAGTAACGCACCAGCAATCGCACTACCTAACTTTATGGAAAAATAAATCGCCATAAATGGAAAAATCATCGTAGACACAGTACGTGTTAAAAACGATGTTATAATTCTAATTTTTATATTTCGATGCATACTCCAAAATCCCATTGTTTCCCCTCCTTATGCTTACTTATTTTACTTTGAAAAAAAGGAAGAAAAAGGTTAGAATATTCTAAAGAGTTTCCCCTTTTATGATAGAAGGAAGTGTATATATGAAAATTATGGACTATTACATTAGACTAAGACTACATGCACAAGATCAACAACATATGCGAAATAGCTTACAAGAATTAGCGGATGTTTTATATTGCAGTACGAAAAACGTAAAGATTTTATTAAAGAAAATGAGCGAGGAGCAATTAATTAGCTGGACTCCAGGGCGAGGCCGCGGACATAAAACGGAAATTCTATTTATACATAATTTCGTAGAAGCGATTGAGTCCTATACAGATGAACTGTTAGCACAAGAAAAATTAAAAGATATCTTTCTTCTTTTAAAAGAACCCCTACCCCTTGCACTTCAAAAAAAGATAGAAAATAAACTACATCATCATTTTGGATACGAACCTTCAAATGATATGTACGACGTATTAAAGATTCCTATATCGAGAAAGATATTCCCATTAGATCCGGCTTTTGTGGCTGTAACTACAGAGAGTCATCTTACGAGTCAAATTTTTGATACGTTAGTCGTCTATAACGATGTTACTGAAAAAATGGAGCCTCACATTGCGCATACATGGGAATTAAGTGAAGATGGACTTACGTGGACCTTTTATTTACGAAAAAATATATATTTTCACAATGAATCAATTTTAACTTCTAAAGATGTACAGTTTTCATTTGAAAGACTAAAGCAAGTTCAATCCCCTTTCGAATGGTTAACAGAAGAAATTGTTCAAATTGAAACACCATCACCACTGCAAATTCGATTCCATTTAGCAAAACCAAATTTATTTTTCTTACACTATGTAAGTTCAATGCAGCTCGCAATTTTACCGCGTGATACGAGTATTCAAAATCATCATTATATAGGTACTGGACCTTTCAAACTTGCTCATTACTCTGAAGATAATATCGTACTCGAAGCGTTCACCCATTATTTTAAAGAGCGTGCGTTATTAGATCGTATTGAATTTTGGGGTATTCCTGACCATGTGCAAATAGATGCTGATTATGAACTACCAAACGAAGAGGAAAATGAAAGGCATGATATACAAATAGAAGAAATAGGTTGTATTTATGCTAGCTTCAACTTTACAAAACCTGGTCCTCATCACGACATTTACTTTCGAAAAGCTTGGAGAGAACTATATGATGTTGAAATGATACTTCGTAACATAGAGGGTAGACGGACAATTGCTGCATCAAGCTTTTTCCCTGATAGAAGCCGCCTTGCAACAAGAAGATCCTACTCTTTAGAAAAGGCAAAAGAGTATTTGAAAAAGAGTACATATAATGGAGAAACGATACATATTTACTTCTTCGCATTTAAAGATAGTGCAAATGATGCATATTTCTTAAAAGAACGATGTGAAAGTTTAGGTATACAAGTAGAGCTTCACCCATTTCCCGTTTCAGATTATATGAATCGCTCTATTGATAAACATGCTGATATTATTTTCATGGGAGAAGTCTTTGCTGCCAATCATGAAATTGCATTCTTAAATGTATTTAAAAATAAAAGTTGCTTCGTAAATCGGTTCATGGACCCGCACTACGAAAAACAAATTAACTGTTTACTAGATATATTTTTACTAGAAGAAAATAAAGAAAAGCGCTATGAACTCATGTATGAGATTGAAGAGTTTTTACAAGCAGAATATATCATTTTATTTAACTATAACGTTTTAAAAAGAAAAACATACCCTTCTTCTTTAAAAAACGTAACAATTGATTCATTCGGTTGGGCAAATTTTGCGAAGTTATGGATACAGCCATCCATGTCTTAAAATATGAGTCATTATAAAAGGAGAAGGTACTACATCCTTAGTAGTACCTTCTTCACATACTATTATTTAATTACTCCATCTAAGTGATCTTTCAAGTTCAATAAATACTTCTCTATATCCGGATTCTTCACCACATCATAACAAGCAAAACTCTTTAACGGACTCATACCGAGAAACTTCTGCACGCGATGTAAATGACTAAGCGCTGATTCTAAACTTTCTCCTTCAAAGAACTTCGTCTTATCTCCAAATGCTTTTTCAGGTGCATTCCAAGTTGTAGAGAACATATACTCTTTCTCTTTTAATAAACCACCTGTTCCATATTCATCAGCACCTTTAAAGAACAAACCGTATTCATATACTTCATCCATATACGTTTTAAATAAGCCTGGTACACTAAACCAGTAAATTGGCGTTTGATAAATCACAACATCGGCCCATAAAAACTTCTCTTGTTCTTCTTTAATACTATAACCATCTTGAATCGTTGTTGTTTTCACATGATGCTTCTCACTTAATACCGTTACCATATAATCTACTAACGTTTTATTTAATCGTCCTTCCTTTGTACCGTATTTTTCATGTCCATTTATAATAAATATATTTTTCATCGTTTTTCTCTCCCCTATATGATCTACTCTTCAGCTATTAAGCCGAGTTGCTGCTGTAGTGTAAGATTATCTTCTAAATGCCAATCGTCTGTTATCTTTCCGTCTTTCACATGTAAAATATCAATTGCAAAAAAATTAATTTTCTTACCATTATGCGTTCCTGTAAAAGAAAGACGGGCCGTTACTTTATCACCAACAACTAATAAGTCTTCAATCTCGCAATGTATATCAGGCACAACTTTACGAAAATTTTGCGCTGCAAACTTTAATCCTTCAATGCCTTGTGGTCGCCCTTTCGGCAATGTATTATCGAAGAAATCTTTAGTAACAGTCTGCGGAATAAGTTCCTCCTTACCTGTATCCCAAAATGCATAAAAACGCTGCGCCGCATGAACCATTTCTGTCGCTTCTTTTTTACTTAGTGAGGGATCAATTGTCATTGCTTTTGGCTTTGGCAGTTCTTTTAATAACTGAACTTCAGTTTTTTGTTCCACACCACATGCTACAAGCACAATACAAATAACAAACAAACTAAGAAATCCAAGTAACTTTTTTAACCCCATGGAAATCACCACCTCCTTATATAAATCCTTTTTGTTTCGTATTGCTATTGTATATGCACTAACTTCCTTTATGGAAGTAGTGATATTTTTTCATATAGTTACCAAAAGTATAGTTTTGTGATACTATAAAGCAAATTCATCTAAAAAAATTTTATGGAGGCTAGTTCCATGAGCAATATAGATTCAGTTGAATTAACGAAAGGTTTACCGGGCATACCTTGTCCTATCGCTAAAACGCTTGATGTAATTAGTACAAAATGGACGTTTTTAATCATTCGTGATCTTCTTATCGAAGGAACATTACGCTTTAGTGATTTACAAAAATCAATGGATGGTATTAGTCCAAAAACATTATCGCTTCGACTAAAAGAATTAGAGTCTCAAGGCATTATAACGAGAAAAGTATATCCAGAAGTTCCGCCTCGTGTAGAGTACACATTAACGGATAAAGGAAAGCAATTAGAGGGGATTTTTATTGAATTAAAACGGTTTGGATTAAGTCTATAAAATGAAACTTTAATTGGGATTTTACAGGATAAAACAAAAACCCCTTACCGTCGTAAGGGGTTTTATTACTTCGCAAAACTCTCAGCCAACTGTTTCTCTCTCCACATAAATGTAATGCCGAGACCAACTATTAAAACAACTCCTGAAAATGCATATGGATAATGAATATTCATATCAAATAATATTCCGCCCATCGCTGGCCCTGCGATATTTCCTAAACTCGTATAAGTCGAGTTCATACCAGCAACGAATCCCTGCTCTTTTCCAGCTGCTTTTGATAAAAACGTTGTTAAAGCTGGACGAAGTAAATCAAATGCTAAGAAAATGAAGCAAGTAACGAGAAGTACAATCCAATAATTAAAGACTACAGTTGAGACGAATGCTAATACTGCACCTACAATTAAACATATTTGGATTAATACTTTCTCACCGAACATGTCTACCAATTTGCCAAACATAAATACTTGTACAACTACCCCAAAGATTGAACTAATTGTAATAATTGCTGCAATATCTTTCGGCGAGAAACCAAATTTATGATCAGAGAATAAGCTAAACACCGTTTCATACGCTGATAATCCAAATGCGAGTACAAATACGATAATAAATGCAATTGCATACATTGGATGTAATGATTTCTTTAAATCCCCAATAAAACTTGATTCTTTCGTATTAGAAGAAATCTCTGCAAGTTCTTCTTTTGTTAACGGTTCTTTTAAAATAAAGATTGAAATCACACATGCTATAAAGGCAATTGCTGCTGCAACGAAAAACGGCACACGTATACCGTATTCTGCAATAAATCCGCCGATTCCAGGACCTATAATGAATCCAGTACTAATAGCCGCAGATAAGTATCCCATCGCCTTTGGACGTTCCTGAATAGATGTAATATCCGCAACATATGCCGTAACACCAGGCATAATAAAAGCAGCACTAATTCCGCCTAACACCCTTGCTACATAAAGCATCCATACATCTTTTCCTAATCCAAAAAGAAGTTCTGAAACACCAAAAATAAATAATCCAATGATGATCATTTTCTTCCTACCGTAAAGGTCAACCCATCGGCCTGTAATAGGTGAAGTAATGAGCTGAGCCATTGCAAACACTGCAACGAGATATCCCATCGTCTTCCCTGTTAAATGCATGTCATTCATAAAGGACGGCATAACCGGAATGATTAATCCCGTCCCTAAAAAAGCGATAAATATATTACTCAAAAGAATGACCAATACCATCTTTTGTTCTTTTATCGGTTTCTTCACTTTTAACACCTCTTCCCGTAAGCTCCTCCCCAAAAATAATGCCCAAGAAGCTTTTTCTTTATCCTGCTATTTGTGGGCTAGTAATGAGTGAAGATGCCTCCACTCATTAGAATTTCACTCTATCCTTCCACACATACATAAATATCAGATGAATGACTATCATTCAGTTTTCCTCAAAAATGAACCTACCTTTTCAGACAGGTTCATCTCACTATTTCTTTATATGTAGTGCATGTGTTAAAAAATCTAGTACTTCTGCCTTTTGCAAATCCACTTGCTCATCATCTTTATGATCATATAAATACACTTGTTCCGCTGCTGATTCAACTAGAGCGATAAATAACTTCGCTGTTCGCTCTGCGTGAACCGAATCACGAATTTCACCGGCTTCTTTTGCCTCATTTAAAAATTCACTTAGCCACATATAAAGAGGCTCATACACAGCTTCCCATTCTTTTATATGTTCTGTAGATGCAAGACCAGCATACATTAAAGCTTGTATTTCACGATATTCAGCTATAAAGTGAAACACCGCATCTATTACTTGCGTCACTTTACTTGAGAAAGGCGCATCGTTTTGCACTTTTTCTTTCACTGCAAGTATCATCTTTTCAACCATCACTTCTGCTATTGCAGGCATAACAGATAACTTAGAAGGAAAATATAAATAGAAAGTTCCTTGCGCAATGCCAGCTAATTTCACGATATCAGAAATCTTCGTTTTTTCGACGCCCTTTTCCTGAAACACTTCAATAGCTGCATAGACAATTTTCTCTTTTTTATTCATCATCTAAACCCTTTCACACGCATATTGAATGACTGTCACTCATTTTATAAGATAATCGATTGTACTGTCAATGATAGTGAACTCTAAGAGGAAATCATTTTTTTATAATAAAATCTCCTAATAAACAATTAGGAGATAAAAATACAATATATCTTTAAGAAAGTGCCTTTAATCCTGTCACTCCACATACAATAAGAAACACACTAATGATACGCGCTTTACTTTTCGACTCACCAAACAAGAACATGTTTAACAAAACTGCACCTGCTGTTCCGATACCAATCCAAACCGCATACGCGACACTTACTTGTAAAAATAAGAAGGAAGTATACAAAAATGCGAAGGATGTAGCAAACCCACCTATATAAATCGCACCATTGGCTAATGTCTTATCTTTACTATACATTTTAAGTCCTATCACACCGACTATTTCACTAATTGCAGCACAAAATACGAAAAACCAACCCATTTTTAAGCAACTCCTTCCACAGTTTCTTCTTTATTGTCAGCTAACTTTAAACCGATAACGCCGGCTACTACCATAAGAATGAAGAATAGTTTGCCTGCACTGAAACTTCCACCGAAAAGAAATACATCCATTAAGAAAGTACCTACCGTACCAGCTCCAGCGAAAATAGCATATACAGTTCCTGTTGCAAGATGTTCACACGCTTTAGAAAGGAAGTGAAAATCAACAGCGATAACTCCTAAAATAATAATCCAATGCCACCAAGTATTAGCCGTATTAAAACCAAACACCCAAAAAATTTCAAAGATACATGTTAATATGACATATAACCAAGCTCTATTTTTCATACCTCTCACCTCTCATGACTGACTATCAGTCATTTTTTTGTTTTAAAAAAATATACTCTTTCATCAATACTATATAAAAACAAATATCATCCTCATTTACCATTTATATTTGTTCCGTTTCCAAGTAAACTGCATCCTGTCATACAAAATGACTGAATGTCATTCATATATATTGTACATGAACATTTTAAAAACTGTCAATGCCGAAAGTTTATTTAAAATTTCTTTCATCTGATTTGTATATTTCCTAATAATCTGTCAATAATGCTAGTAACATAATATTTTCTCCACTCCCCCTTGGAGAGATCCCTTGAATGGAGCAGTTAGCTTTTGCTAGCTGCTCTTTTTTATTTGCCAACACACTATGAGATCAAATCCATGTTTATCCTATAACTAAGGAGCGAATTTTGTTTTCTATTTATTTTCCAAAGAGGCCTTGTATGCAATAATTTTATTCTCAAGCATCTTCTCTGTAACCTCTAAGTTTTCTCTTTGAATCTGAATAGATTTCCTATGATCTTCTAGGAGCTGTAAACGAGCTTCTGTTGTATGCGCCCCTTCTGTATATAATCTAGCGTATTCTCTTATTTTCGCTATTGGCATTTGCGTTTGTTTTAATTTCATTACAAACTGCAACCACTTTATATGTGACTCTTCGTAAAGTCGATTTCCATTTGTATCACGATTTGCAATTAATATATTTTCCTTTTCATAATAACGTAGTGTATGTGTGCTCACGCCTAATAATTTTGCTACCTCACTAATTGTGTACATACTAAAACTCCCTCCACATGCTTACCCTCATATATTTTATGACCGTATCAAATTTATAAAAAACATTTGACTTAGAGTATACTCTAACAAATACAATCTAACCATAAATGAATTTGAATTTAGGGGGATTTTATATGAAATATACGGTTATTACTGGTGCAAGTTCCGGAATTGGTTATGAAGCAGCTTTAGCATTTGCATCTCGCGGGAAAAATTTAGTACTTGTAGCTCGAAGACAAGAAGAATTAGATGGATTAAAATTGAAAATTAACGAAATGCATCCAGAGTTGGATGTTGTCATTCGACGAACTGATTTATCTGTTACTGAAGATGTTTATAAACTTTATGAAAGCCTACAAGCTTTTCAAATTGAAACGTGGATTAATAACGCAGGTTTTGGTAATTTCGCCTCAATTGCCGAACAAAATTTAAATAAAATCGAGACGATGTTGCATGTCAATATAGAAGCACTAACAATACTCTCTTCTCTTTTCGTTCGAGATTATTCAATGGTTGATGGAACACAGCTTATTAACGTTTCATCGGGCGGCGGATACACGATTGTTGCTGATGCTGTTACGTATTGCGCTACGAAATTCTATGTAAGTGCATTTACAGAAGGGCTGTCTCACGAACTGAAAGAACAAGGCGCAAAACTGCAAACAAAAGTTTTAGCTCCTGCTGCAACTGAAACAGAATTTGCGAAACGTTCATTTGATATTGATGAATTCCAATACGATAATGTTGTACCAAAATTCCACACTGCAAAACAAATGGCACAATTTATGCTCGATCTTTATGATAATGATAAAGTTGTAGGAATTGTCGACGGTTTAACGTATAACTATGAACTTAAAGATCCACTTTATAATTTTGCCGTGAGACAAAAGAATTCAAATTCTTAATAACCTGTCCATTTCTTATGGAAATATATATTCCCACTATATATGTAAATAATAGTGGGAACTTTTTCCCTATAAATTTTTCATCCAACATACCGCACCATCGCCACTTCATCACAATAATCCACCTTTGGACAATGTCTACAATCAATCCATACTTTCTCTGGCAACGCTTCTTTATTTATAAAATCAAATCCACACTTTTGAAAAAATACTGTTTCATATGTTAAGGAAATTACTCTTCTTACATTTATTTTCGTAGCTTCCTCCATTACATGATTTACGAGCATACGCCCTATCCCTTTCCCTGCATATGTATGCGAAACTACTAACGATCGTATTTCTGCAAGATCTTCTCCTAATACATGCAATCCAGCAACTCCAACAATTCTCTCGTCTTCTTTCATAACATATAAACATTGCAAATATTGATAAAGAGACAAAAGAGAACGTGGTAAAACAACTCCCTCTTTTGCATAAACCTCAATAAGACTATAAATTTCTTTCACATCACTCGTCACCGCATTACAGATTTTCATATTACATCCCCTTGCCCTCGATATTAATATTTATAACTTTAAATGAATTTTAATTCATAATTTTATATAATCATACAGCTCTCTTTTCTCCTCGTCAATCACTTTATACAACCAAAAAACCAAGCAATCTAATCGATGCTCGGTTCCTCATCTCGTATCGGCAATACTGTTGAATATTTAATTTCACGAAGTGCCAAACTCGTCTGTATACGTGTAATACCAAGCTTATTCAGCTTTCTAATAAACTGCTCTAGTTCTTTACGATCACGATTTGCAACCTTTAATAAATAATCGTACTCTCCTGTTAAACAGTGACATTCTAACACTTCCGGCATTGATTCTAATTCTTTCTCCAACACTTCCAACTTGTCAAATTGATGAATATTCGTACTCATAAAAATAAAGCATAATAAATCAAACCCAAGCTTTTCTTGATTTAAAATCGCAACTTGCTTATCGATGAAACCTTCCCCATCTAACCTTTTTATTCTTGCATGCATCGCAGCCGGTGATAAATTAACGCGACGTGCCAGCTCTGCATTACTTACTTGTGAATCCTTCTGCAATATATCTAAAATTTGTACATCCAAATCATCCAACACTTTAATAACAGACGACTCCATTACAATTCCTCCTTTTTTCTTACCGATGATTATTCGAAAAAACAACTTATAATTTATATAAAACTGAATATTTTTCTGTAAATATCATTTTAAACTAAATATTTTATCGAGTTTTCACCATTATACAAAAGAATATATTACATAATAAAGAAAAATGCTAAAATTATTTACAATTAGTATTGATTACAAAAAAGGGGATTTTATCATGCCTTATTTTTACGTCTTTTTACTATTACTAACGAGCTTATTATGGGGAGGAAATTTCGTCGTTGGAAAATCACTCGTCGATCATGCATCACCGATGACACTGACAAGTTTAAGGTGGCTGATTGCGATTGTTTGTTTATTACCAATGGTATGGTTTAAAGAAAAGAAAATCCTTCCACCACGTACCGCAATACTTCCGTTAATATTGATGGGAATTTCAGGAGTCGCTCTTTTTAACATCTTTCAATTTTTAGCATTAGAAAAAACATCCGCTACGAATGTAGGGTCGGGTAAGTCGGAGTCCTCGCGGACTCTTTCTCCCCTCAGAACCGGACTTGTCCGTTTCCAAACATCCGGCTCAAGCCTTCTTTTTATCCCAAACAGCTAGTCGTTCTTCATCCATCATACGCCATTCTATTACCTGGATTCTTTCTCGAGGCGTTAATG
>NZ_JAKUGE010000035.1:0-53781 GCF_022663795.1 Bacillus cereus group sp. BfR-BA-01349 | reverse complement strand
CATTAACGCCTCGAGAAAGAATCCAGGTAATAGAATGGCGTATGATGGATGAAGAACGACTAGCTGTTTGGGATAAAAAGAAGGCTTGAGCTGGATGTTTGGAAACGGACAAGTCCGGTTCTGAGGGGAGAAAGAGTCCGCGAGGACTCCGACTTACCCGACCTCAATAATAATCATGATATGATTAAACGTAGTTTATATTATTGGGGAAGGCTATACACAGCTCAACTTCAAAAGGGAATGCCATACAACAGGAGTTTTATGGAATCGACAACAACATAAAATATTGAGTAGTGATATCGAAGTTCACATCGTAGAGATTTCGAAACTTATGCAACAGTGGCGGAATGAACAAGTAAATCCTTGGGAAGATTTGTTTGTTCGTTGGTTATTATTACTTCCGGCAAACGAGGATGAACAACTAACCCAAACATTGGAGGACATTGCGATGAACCAAGATCCGATTTTACAAAAAGCGATGAATAAATGGGAGCGTATGATTCAAGATTCTTCTTTCCGACAAGCATATGAGGCAAGAGAGAAAGCTTTGATGGATGAAGCCGCAAAGTTCGCTCATGCTCGTAATGAAGGAAAGAAAGAGGGAATTGAAGAAAGTAAGATTCAATTAATTCGTGGAATGCATAAAAATGGAATGCCAATCGAAGATATTGCAAAGTTTACAAATTTACGTTTAGAAGAAATACGAAGCATTTTACAAGTCTAAATGATAAAAAGAACACCTCCATTGAATTTGCATACTTAGTATGCGAATTCGGGAGGTGTTTTAATATGTGTCCCGTTTTCGGGGGTCACTTCCATCATCAAGGTGTTTTCATTATAAGCTCAAAACTCTCCGAATCAGCCCCAAGCACAAAAGGACTAACCTCGCCAACGCTATAAAGTTGTAATTCATGCATTGCGCGTGTACAAGCAGTGTAGAACAATCGACGAACGCTCTCATCGTTGTATACATCTTTAGACGCATCGTAAATAATAACGGCATCAAATTCGATACCCTTCGCTAAGTAAGCTGGGATCACGACAATGCCTTGCTCATACTCGGCTGAGTTACTCTTCACGAGTTTAATATTCTCGATAGGACTAAGTGCCTCATAGGCAGCGGCGCTTTCAGCTGCAGATTTACATATAATTGCGATCGTGTTGTGATTTTGTTTTTGTAATTCAGCAACTTTGGCAGTAATACGTTCGTGCAGTTCGCTCTCATTCGCTACTTTCGTCACTGTAGGTTTCTCACCGTCACGTTCAAAGGCGTGAATGTTCTTCCCTTCCGGTACGAGAGCACGTGTAAATTCAATAATTGGTTTTGTTGAGCGATAGCTACGAGTTAAGTTGATACCGTTCGTTTCATCTGGACCGTATAAGCTAGTAAGTGTATTGAAATTCACTGTTTCACTCGCATGAGCAAATATTGCTTGGTTAAAGTCTCCAAGTACCGTCATTCTTGCGGCAGGGAAGAGACGTTTTAAAAACTCGAACTGGAACGGCGAATAATCTTGTGCTTCGTCTACGAGTACGTGTTTAATCGATCTGTTCGTTTGGAAGCCTTCAATTAATTCTTTTAAAAATAAGAATGGAGTCGCATCCTCATAATATAGTTTTCCTTCATCAAGCATGTTTACTGTTAAGGAGCAAATGTCATCCCACTCTTTCGGTTTTTTCTCAGTAACCCATGATGCATCTGTGAAAAGTTGTTTATATATGCCTGTGAAATTGATGAAACGCAATGTTTGAACACCTTTACGAAGGGGCTTCAATTTTTTACGGACAATCATACGTCCAAGTACTCTCGTTTCTTTTTCAAAATCATTAAAGGAGTTGTCGTCAAACTCTCCTTTTTTCTGCAAATATTTATAAGCTTTTTGGTATTCATCTTTACTAAGTAATTCAATTTCTTCTTCTACCCAAGGCTTTTTCAGTTCTGCTTTTTCAAGTGCATCTATTTGCTTATTTAGCCAATCCGTTAACTTCTCAATTCGACTATGGAAGCGGAGGGAGGAGTCGGTATTGTAAAATTGTTCTGTAATTTCTTTCGCAGAAACAATCAGTTTTCCTCTAAATTTCATTCCTCTAAATAGCATGCCTGAAGATTCAAGAGATTGTCTGTACGCTCTAATCATCTCGAAAAATTGAGTGGATGCTTTAAATCGGATGCTCGCATTTCTCGTTTTATAGGTAGGGCTATTCGTTTCAGTTAACATATATTCTAATTGCTCATAAGGATCTTCAACTTCAAATGACTTACTTAGTCTATGATTCAAATATTCTTGGAATGTAACTTGCTGCATATTTTCTTCACCAAGTTCAGGTAGTACGTTAGAAACGTAGCTATTGAACATAGAGTTAGGAGAGAAGAGAATAATTTGATCTGCTTTTAGCCATTCGCGATATTTATATAGTAAGTAGGCGATTCGCTGCAGAGCAGCTGATGTTTTACCGCTACCAGCAGCTCCTTGAACGATAAGGAGTCGGCCTTCATCGTGGCGGATAATTTCATTTTGCTCGCGCTGAATCGTAGCAACGATGCTCTGCATATGTTTGTTCGTACCTTTTCCGAGCGCTTGTTGCAAGATTTCATCACCAATTGTAAGGCTCGTATCGAACATAGAATCAATCTCGCCATTTTGAATAATGTATTGTAATTTTTTCTCCACATTACCGTGGATTACGCCGCCTGGTGTACTGTATTCAGCAGGTCCTGGTGGATAATCATAGTACACACTCGAAATAGGTGCGCGCCAGTCATATATAAGGAAGTTTTCTCCGCTTGCATCAGTAAGTGTAGCGACGCCGATATAAATTTGATCCGCGGCAGATTCTCCTTCTTCTTTGAAATCAATTCGTCCGAAATAAGGTGCTTTATGCATACGTCTTAATGCGGCAAGTCGATTAAAGGTGTGCTTATGGGTAATTTGTGTGACAGCTAGTGACTGAGCTTGTTGTCTCAAGTTGATAACTGTTTCAAGATAATCATCGAAAGTATCAGTATTAACTTTCACGTCATCCCAAAAGTGTTTACGAATATTGATTACTTCTGCCCGGCGTCTACCAGTTTCGTTTTCCAGTTTATCAATTTGCTCCGTAATTGTTTCAATTACGGTATCTAATCGTTTTTGCTCTAAATCAAGGTTTTTGTTCATACGGTAAGCACTCCTTTAAAAGTGAAAAATAGAGGTTGACTGAAGATGTGTTTTGGTGTACAATTAAGATACGGATAAATACGTTCTTTGTATTTTGTAAAACGTGTTTCTGTACTAATTTAACATAGTTTTTGAATTTAATCAATGATAATAAGATAAACCTTGGTTCTACGTGGCGTGGATCAAGGTTTTTTTGTGTTTGAAGAGGGAGTCACGCTTGTTGTCGTTTTTTGTCGGTAAGTCGATATATTTCGAAAATCGCTGATATATTTTGAAAATCGCCGATATAATTTCATTTACCGAATCTAGATATAACTACCGGGAGAAGAGGGGATAAAAAAAGCTCGGGCCTAAGCCCAAGCTTTTTACTGCATTATTTCTTTTCGTCTTTTTTAGCGTCAGTTTTCTTCTCTTCGAAAAGATCTTTTAAATCTTTATCGTCAACTTTTACGTCAGCTTTTTTGATTTCTTTCATCATAAGATCGTTCATAAATTGGCCATCTTGCATTTTCTTTTGAACGATTTCTTTTTTGATGTCAGCTTTAGATTGTTCGAATGATTTTTCTGGTTCTTTAATGTCTGTTACTTTAATGATGTGGTAACCGAATTGTGATTTCACAGGCTCGCTTACTTCATCTTTTTTCAGTTTATAAGCAGCATCTTCAAATTCTTTAACCATTTTACCAGCAGTAAAGTAGCCAAGGTCTCCGCCTTTTTCTTTTGAACCAGTATCTTCAGAGTATTGTTTCGCTAACTCTTCGAAAGATTTACCTTGTCCAAGTTCTTCTTTTACCTTTTTCGCAGTAGCTTCATCTTTTACAAGAATGTGGCTTGCTTTAATTTCAGGCTTGTAGTTTTCTTTTAGTTCTTTATCAGTGATTGTTTTCTCGATAGCTTTTTCTTGAGCTAATGAAGCGCGAACGCCATTTTTGACTGTTTCTTCTTTAAGACCTTGTTGTTTTAATAATGTATCGAATTGATCACCGAGTTGCTTTTTCATCTCATCGTACTTTTTATCTACTTCTTTGTCGTCTACTTTGTAGTTTTTAATAAGTACTTTTTCCATAACCATGTTATTTAGTGTTTGTTTACCAGTTTGTGAATTTTTCATTTGTTCGTAGAATTCTTCTTTTGTAATGTCACCAGCTTTAGATGTAACGATTTTGTCTGATGATGATGTTCCACATGCTGATAATGCGATTACACTTGTTGCGGCTAAGGCAAGCATAGCTTTCTTCATTCAATAAACACTCCTACTATTATGTATTTTTAATTTATCCTACACCGATGAATTTTAGTTCATAAGAGCCCGATTAAGTCTCACTGATACTTTTGCTTTTTTATATTGGTAAAGCGCGCTTAACAGGGCTTACCGTGGCTGAGGAAAAAGTTTTGATGAATGTTTTGTTCTATAGTATAAGCAATATGTACAAAATTTAATATATCATATTTCGAACCGTTTTCATATTGATAAAGAAAAATTAACCAGCACGTGTCAGATTTTGAAAGTGTGCCATATTGGGCGCATGCCGCATATACAGAATAGAGGAGGGGATGGGGATGAATTCTCAACTTATTTTATTACTTGTACTGTTTATTTTATTGGTTATTGTAGGTATAATTTGCTTATAGAGGAAAAAAGTGAGGAAGGGGCTTTCCCTCCTCACTTTCCATGAAATATAATTTCTATATAACTAGAAATTAATAAAATTGTTATACATACATTAATAACCCGAAAGACACCGGGCTGGCGGCTCGCAGCTATTTGTTTTCGTTCACACAGTGTATGTGTCATGAAATTCGTGTAAAATATAACAAGAAGTGCGAATGCGACAAAAACAACTGTTATAAGTGTCATGAGGCGAGACCTCCTTTTGGCTAAAATACATATACATATATTGTATCACACGATATTTTGTTCGTGTTACAAAATTCAGAAATAGAAGACTTTGTGTTAGAAAGTGAGGGAGGAAATGGACGTTGTTAGAAGATTAGAACAAGCTGAATACTATGTAGACCTATTATTTAAAATGATTGATGAAGAGAAGTGTCCATTTTATTCTTTGATCATAAAGAAAAAAGCTCGTAAAAAAGATATTGAACGTATACTAAATCTTTGTGAAAAACTGAACGAGCAATATGTAGTGGAGAAAGCAGAAGGGCTTCTTTTGTTCGATGCGCTGTTAGATCAATTTGAAAAAGCGCTTCCACATCAGCTCGAAGTACACGAAACTGCGGAAGCGCTAGCAAAACAAGGTTTATTTAAGCCGCTTATGAATGAATTCTTAAGCATGATTGCGAAAAAATAAATAGATTATTTCTTAACTAACTTTTGATCGGATTCTGTAAAGTTCTCTTCAATATCTTCTAATGATTTCTCAAAAATATCGATAAAGTCTTGTCCGTAAATATTACGCAGGATTGCAATCAGTTCGATATTTTCTGGGAACTTCCCATAAAAATTACGAAGTGCAAGAGCCCCATTAAACACTGAATTATTTTCAGGATCATACTCTTCCATTAAGCGAAGTAGTAATTCTTCCCCTTTGTCTGTAATTTCAATGTACGTATTTCGTTTATCATCTTCCTTTTTTGAGAATACAAGATAGCCGCGTTCTTCCAGCTTTTTCGAGAAGTTAAACGCTGTTGATACGTGCATAACTCCAAATTTAGCAATCTCAGAAATAGAAGCCCCTTTTAAATGATAAGCAATTGTTAAAATATGATGTTCATTAATATTTAAATCGTAAGGTTTAATCCACTGCTGCCAATCTTTCTCTACACATTTCCATAACGCTTTCGATAATTGAGCAATGCGTTGGCTGAAAATCATCGCTTCTTTTACCGAGTAATCTTTTTCTCCACTTTTCATTTACTCACCCACTTTAACATTCTTTTTTCATTACTATCTATTATGCCAGTAAAATAAAAATTAATAAAGTCTTTTTGTGAGAATTGTGAAAATTTTTCGAGAAAATGACATTCTATACAAATCATGCATAACTATGGAAGCGTTTTATGAGTCGTGAATACATACGTTGTCCTTACATGTTAAGTGATAACATATATTGTAAATGCATAAAAACACGGCATATCTATACGATATGCCGTGTCAAGGTCAATTTATATAAAAAATATTTGTTATATGCAAAAAACTAAGCAGGAATTTGTTTACGCTTTTTCTGGAACAGCTTCTTGTAGTTTCTCAATTGACTTTTGGATGTCCAAAATTTCTTTCTCAATATGGCGCTTGTTTTGAGAAATATCTTGCTTCCAGTTAGAAAGCGTGTCTTGCATGTCATCTTTTAATTCTTGAAACACTTCTTTACCTTCTGAAGCAGTTTCAATAATTTGACGCTTTAATAATTTCGTATCAGCTGTAATATCAGCTAAAGTCTTTTTAATATCATTTCCTTTTTCTTTTAACTTGCCGCGCATGTCTTTACCAGAAGAAGGAGTTGAGAAAAGAACAGCTAGTCCAGCAACTGCTCCGCCGCAAATAACACCTGTAATAAAGGATTTAGCTTTTGACATAAAAGGAGACCTCCTTATTTTTTGTTCGTATTCATGATGGGAAAAATATGCATATCTTTCTTATATGTGCTATGCACAAACAATCATCCCTGAGTATTTTAAGTAAAGAAACAAGCCATGCGGAATTTGATGACTTCAGGGAAGTGGCTTGTTATGTATTACGCCTTCTTATAGTGTCATTATTTCACACTATTTGCAATTGTACTTGCGATGTTTTGTAAATTTTCCATAGTGTATTCATTTTGATGTGATTTCCAAACAGCACCGAAACCACCTTTTTCACCGTAGCGTGGAATTAAATGAAGGTGGAAGTGGAACACAGTTTGTCCAGCTTTTTCACCGTTATTGTTAAGTAGGTTAAAGCCAACTGGATTAAACTCTGCTTTAATCGCATTTGCGATTTTTGGAACGACAGAAAAAATGTGTGATGCGATTTCTGGCGTTAACGCAAAAATGTCTTGTTTGTGAACTTTCGGAATAACAAGAGTATGTCCTTTTGTTACTTGACTAATATCTAAAAATGCAAGCACATGTTCATCTTCGTATACTTTTGAGCAAGGGATTTGCCCGTCAATGATTTTACAAAAAATACAATTGTCTGCTGTATGATTCATTGATCTCATCCTTTCAAATATCCTTAGCCGTATTTTACCATAATTACATAAGAGAACAAACACGAAAAACAGGAAGCTGACTCAGCTTCCTGTTTTCTGAAGAGGGATTGAAAAAGCATTATCGTAATTTACGTTTCGCAGACACCCCATTTTCAAGTGAAATGAATTGCAATCTTTTTTAAAATGAAATTGTTTATTTTTTAAAACAGTATATGCTCTTTCAGAGACACCCCGTTTCGAAAATGAAACAAATGATCTGGTTATGTGTAAATTTCATTGTCCAACTTGGACACCCCATTTCATGATGACTTCACTATGTTGTTGTACTCATCAATAGGTGGTTGCTTTTTCAATGTGTTCTTTCTTCAATAATTATGATGTCCGCTTTCGGAAAAATATATGCTAATAAATTTAAAAATTTTTTTTGAGTACATGGATACTATGTAGTACAGCATAATTTTTGGTAAGATGAATATAGAATGAATACTAATGAAGAAAGTGGTGTCGTATGAGCGAGTTATTGCGTGTAGAAAATGTTACAGGAGGATATACGAAACGACCTGTATTAAAAGACGTTTCGTTCTCTGTTAATAAAGGCGAACTTGTCGGCTTAATCGGTTTAAATGGAGCTGGTAAAAGTACGACGATTAAACATATTATCGGTTTAATGGAACCGAAAAAAGGAACTGTCACAATTAATGGGAAAACAATTCGTGATGATATGACAGCGTACCGTTCTAGCTTTTCATTCATTCCGGAAACGCCGGTATTATATGATGAATTAACGTTAGAAGAGCATTTGAAATTAACAGCTATGGCGTATGGCGTTGATGAAAAACAATATGAAGAACGTGTAGGACAACTACTACAAGAGTTTCGTATGAAAAATCGTTTAAAATGGTTTCCATCTCATTTCTCAAAAGGAATGAAACAAAAAGTAATGATTATGAGCGCATTTTTAGTGGAGCCATCTCTTTACATAGTAGATGAACCTTTCGTTGGATTAGATCCGTTAGCGATTCAATCCCTTCTTCAAATGATGGACCAAATGAAAAAGAGTGGTGCCGGTATTTTAATGAGCACACATATTTTAGCAACGGCAGAGCGTTATTGTGATTCGTTCATTATTTTGCATCAAGGTGAAGTAAGAGCGAAGGGAACATTATCTGAACTGCAATCACAGTTTAATATGCCAGGTGCAACGTTAGATGATATTTACATCGCGCTAACAAAGGAAGAAGATTATGAATAGCACAGCGTTATGGAAAGAACGATTTCGTCACTTTCTAAAAGAAGTTCGTACATATAGTAAATACGTATTTAATGATCATTTGAAATTTATTTTCGTGTTCATCATTGGTGCGGGAGCGTATTATTACCAGCAATGGTTACAAACGTTAACAACTTCGTTTCCGGCGGCGCTCGTAATGGCAGTATTAATTGGACTCGTGTTAACGGCTGGATCCATTCAAACATTATTAAAAGAAGCGGATCTCGTTTACTTACTGCCAGTTGAAGAAAAGTTAAAACCTTACTTCACAAAGGCATTTCTTTTTACATTTATGATTCAGTTATACATAATCGCAATCGTAGCAGCTGCGCTTGCTCCGTTATACTTCCAACAAATGAAGCAAACAGGAGCGGCTTACATATGGATTGTACTCGCGTTTGTTATCGTAAAAGCGTGGAATTTATTTGTAGCGTGGGAAAAGTCATTTTTAACAGATCAAAATATACAAAGAGCGGATTGGTTCATTCGTTTTATCCTAAACGGTTTATTTGTATATTTCCTTGTAGAACGTACTTCAGTTCTTTTCATTGGTGGAATCGTCCTTCTCATGGTGTTATACCTTGCTATCATGCATCAAATGGTAAAGGGAAAGCCACTAAACTGGGAGTATTTAATTTCTGAAGAAGGTAAGAAGATGATGCTGCTGTACCGCATCGCGAACATGTTCGTTGATGTACCAGCATTAAAAGAAAGAGTAGCACGCAGAAAATGGCTCGATTTCATTCTTTCGATGATTGGTGAAAAGCGTACATATTTATACTTATATACGAGAACGTTTTTAAGATCAGGTAACTATTTTGGATTATATGTGCGTTTGCTCGCTCTTGGAGGAGTTATTTTGTACTTCATTCCGTTTTTATATGGACGATTTATCGTAAGCCTTATTTTCCTATACTTAATCGGTTATCAGCTCTTAACTTTATGGAAACATCACCGCATGAAGATTTGGCTTGATTTGTATCCGGTAGGGGGAGAAGAGAAGAAGAAAGACTTTCTTACTTTATTAAACGCGATTCTAATCATAGGGAGCGTAATCTTTACAGTTATATTTGCACTAGCAACGAAAGATTTCATGATGATAGGAATTTTACTTATCGTAAGCATATTATTTAGTATCGGTTTTGTTTACCAATACGGGGCGAAGCGCATTGAGCGTTTAAATTGAAAGGAATGAACCCATGATTACATACGAAGAGAAGGTTATAAAAGAATTGGAGCAGTGGAAAGCTACATTCATGAAAGATTCTTCTATGATGACACGGTTCTCCAAAAAAGTGCAGACGAAAGTGCAACAGCTCATTCCGGCGAAAGTACAAAAGGTACTAACAGAGACGATTCGTATGATGGTGCAAACGATCAGCGCCGGGTCAAACTTTATAAAGCCGAAGCTAAAAGAGACGACATGGTCATTGCAAAGACGAGACGATGAAGTACGTAAAAAAATGGATGAGTACAAAAAAATAGCAGCGGCAGAAGGAGCAGGGACGGGGGCTGGCGGTATTCTCCTCGGTCTTGCTGACTTTCCGCTTCTACTTACAATTAAAATTAAATTTTTATTCGATGCAGCAACGTTGTACGGATTTGATACGAGTAAACAAGAAGAGCGTCTTTTTATCCTTCACGTTTTCCAGCTCGCCTTTTCAAGTGACAATCACAGAAAAGAAATATGGAAAGCAATTGAAACGTGGGATACAGAAAAAGAAAATCATATGGACTGGGAAAAGTTCCAAACAGAATACCGAGACTATATCGATTTAGCAAAAATGCTTCAGCTCGTCCCGGTAATCGGTGCCCCAGTCGGCGCATATGCGAACTATCAATTGCTGCAAAGACTTGGAGAAGTGACGATGAATTGTTATCGTATGCGATTGCTGAATAGGGATTAAAAAGAAGGCGTCCTACATGTGTAACGTAGGACGCCTTTTCTTAGAAGCCAAGTCCGATATAGCTAACTCCAACTATAATCAATACGATAAAAAGTACAATGATTAATGAAAATCCGCTCTTACCAGCTTGTCCTGCTTCACCGCCGCCATTACCACCACTACCGCCATTACCACCAAGTCCCATATGATATCCTCCTTATTGTTATATGTTGCTTTTACTTTATAACTTTCTGTAATTTCCAATAAACACCTTCTAGAACGCTAACTAAATTGAAAATCATTTCGTTTTATTTTATAATTTACTTACCGACCGGTAAGTAAAAACAAGTGAGGTACAGTATGACGAAGAATTTACAAACATCGCAAAACATTGTAGAGGCATCATTTAAACTTATGGCAGAACACGGCATTGAGAAGATGAGTCTTTCCATGATTGCGAAAGAGGTAGGTATTTCAAAACCGGCTATTTATTATCATTTTTCTTCTAAAGAAGCGTTAATCGATTTTTTATTTGAAGAAATTTTCTCTGGATATCATTTCGTGAGTTATTTCGATAAAGAGCAATATACGAAAGAAAACTTTGCAGAAAAGTTAATTGCTGATGGTTTACATATGCTCTCTGAATATGAAGGGCAAGAAGGGATATTACGCGTTATCAACGAATTTATCGTAACTGCATCGCGAAATGAAAAGTATCAGAAACGCTTATTTGAAATACAAGAAGATTTCTTAAATGGTTTCCACGATTTATTGAAGAAAGGCGTAGAACTTGACGTAGTGTCACAACATGAAACGGAAGAAAATGCTCATACGCTAGCACTCGTGATCGATAATATGAGCAACTATATGCTCATGGGATTCCAGTTAAAGTATAAAGAAATTTGGATTCGAAATGTGAAAAACGTCATGAAGGAGGAGTAAAAATGAAAATGCAAAAAAACTGGTGGCTCGGTTTTCTTGGATTTATTGGGGTTTATAAAATACCAGGTATGATTGAAGCTTTTCAAGCGGATGGAAATTGGATGAAGTTAATCGGTTTCATTTGGCTACTTTGGTTCGGATATTTTATTCCTGAGAAGAAAGAAGATTAAATTTCAATTTTCTGTAAAGTTACGTAAAATATAGATTGAGAGAATTCATATATTAGATTACTAGATTTGGAGTGGTTACATGGATCCATTGAAAAATGAAATTCACCCTGACATGGTCAAGGTGTGGAAAGTTCGTGCTGTAATTGAAGAAGGGATCGGTATACTCGTTATTTTAGCTTACCTTTTCCTCATGATAAAGTTTGATTGGTGGGCGTGGATTTTGTATGTGATGATTGGGCTAACAGTTGTGTTCGCACCATTTGCGTACTTCTTATTCCCGAAACTACGTCAACGTTATTACAGCTACCAACTAAATGAAGAAGAACTTGAAATTCAGCATGGTCTTTTTGTCGTAAAGCGCGTATTAGTACCGATGATTCGTGTGCAGCACGTAACGATTGAACAAGGACCAATTATGAGAAAATATGGCTTAGCAGAATTACACATTTCAACGGCAGCAACTTCTCACAGCATCCCAGGCTTAACGATGTATGAAGCAGAAATGTTGAAAACGAAAATCGCAGAATTAGCGAAAGTGAGTGATGAGGATGTATAAGAGGCAGCATCCAATCACGATGTTATTAGAATTAAAAATAACAGATTTTATACCACTCATTATTTTCATGTTTAGCTTAAACGGAAAATTCCTGTTTTGGTATTTAATTCCTGCAGCATTTGGTTTACTCACCGTTTTTTCAGCATTTGAAAAATGGTATTACACAACATATTGGGTTGAAAATAACGTATTACATGTGAAAAAAGGTCTCTTCGTGAAAAAGGAAAGCTACTTAAATAAAGAACGTGTTCAAACGATTAATACAAGTTTTAACGTACTATATCAAATGCTCGGTTTGAAAAAAATTCAGATTGAAACAGCTGGTGGGGGCGATGAAGCAGAAGTTAGCTTAGCTGGTATTACGGCAGAAGAAGCGGCGGAGCTTATTGCTTTGCTAAATGAGCCAACTCCAGAAGTGAAAGCAGAAGGAACGTTAGACGAAGCAACAGAAAATGTAGTAGAAAAAGCAATTGTTACAGAGGAAAAACAAACGACAGAATATAAATTAACTTGGAAAGAGGTTTTATTAGCATCTGTTACATCTGGTCAATTTGGACTATTATTCTCTTTAATCTTTTTCGTTTATCACCAAGTAGATAAGTACATTCCGAAATGGATAGAGAATGGCGTAAAGTCGTATGTAATGGAACATGATATATATGGCTGGATTTTCATGGTAGCCATTTTACTCGTTCTTTCTTGGATTATATCTACAATCGGTTACGCGTTAAAACATGGCGATTTCACAGTGAATCGAAGAAATGACGAAGTTCGCATTTCACAAGGATTACTTGAGAAAAAAGAGCTCGTACTAAAATTGCATCGTATTCAAGGTATTACGATAAAAGAAAGTATTTTACGCCAACCATTCGGTTATTGTGCTGTGCAAGTAGAAGTCATTCAAAGTAAAGGAATGGGTGACGAAAAAGAAAAGGTTACACTGCACCCAATCATTCGAAAAGATCGAGTACAACAGTTACTCGCCCATTTACAATTACCATACGAACTGAATGCAAACATTATTGCATTACCAAAAGCAGCATTGCGCCGCTATCTCATTGATAGTTTTATCTTCTTCGCAATGCTAGCAATCCCGCTTCTTGGAATAAGTATATACTCTGAAAAGCACTTCATCATGTGGGCATTAATTCCGCTCGCAATCCTTATCTTTACACTTGGATACGCAACATTTAAAACAAATGGTTACAGTGTTAACGGAGAACAAATTACACTTGTCTATCGTAGCGTCGGAAAATATACAGGACTTATTAGAAGAAGACATGTCCAATCAATGGAGAAGACACAATCATATTTTCAGCGCCGTGCGGATTTATGTACGTATAAGTTTTCGAGTGCATCATCTAGTTACAAAATAGAGCATACGAGAGTAGAAGATGCGGAGAGAATGCAGGATTGGTATAAGAAGAAGTTAAGTGAGAATTAACCAGAGAAAGCTTGCCTATTATGAAGGGCAAGCTTTTTTGTTATAGGGAAAAGAGTGGTTTAATCCATATATTAGTACAACTACAGTATATGAAAAAAGGTAATTTGCTTCTATTTAAGGAAAATCTATGGGGTTTTTGATATAAATGGTATACTAAAATATAAATAGTATTAGGAGGTTATATATGATAAGTCAGTTGAAAAGAGAAGCACTTGATGCATTAAAAGGAAGATGGGGATTAGCGGTAGGGGCAACCTTATTAATCGGGATCCTTATTGGAGCTGTTGAAATGCTAACCACAGGTATTTTTTCGATATTTTGGGGTTGGGAAGAAGCAAGTGATTCACTTACAGTAAGTATTATTGTAATGCTTGTTATTGGTCCATTAACAATAGGTGCCTATTATCTTGTTTTAAATGCAATTCGTGGGACTGATGCTCGCATTGGTCATATATTTAGATGGTTTAGCGATGGAAGTAAGTTGATGAAGTCGTTTTTAACATATTTACTAATGTATGTATACTTGACTCTATGGACATTACTTCTTATTATTCCAGGTATTATTAAATCATTTTCTTATTCTATGACATATTTTATTTTGAATGATCATCCAGAATATACAGCGAATCAAGCAATTACTGAGAGTCGTCATATGATGAATGGACATAAAATAGATTACTTTTTACTATGCTTAAGTTTCTTAGGCTGGTTCATATTAAGTATTCTTACTATAGGAATCGGTTTCTTATGGTTAGCACCTTATTTCTACGCGACATCAGCCGCATTTTATGAAGAGATTTCAAAAGAATATTATAAAAAAGAAGGCACTACTTTCTAATAAAACATATAAACTATCTACCCTAAAGAATGTAGGGAGCAGATAGCAGATGGTTTAGGTGTTTTGATATTTGTCCTATTTTCGGGATTCACTTCAGGATAAGGTATAGATTTTTATATAGAAATGCTTCCCTCTATGTTTTATCATAGAGGGTTATTTTTTTATGTGAAAATGATAGGAAATAATGAATAGTATATGTAAAGAAAAAAGCGAGGTGAATGAGAGTGAGCAAATTTTTAATACCGTATTCATTTTCTATATTAAGTTTCTTTATTTCAGCAACAGCACTTGATTTATATGATAGGATGGGAAACAATAGTGAGCTGGTTTCGCCGAACATAATTGGAAAGATAATTCAATCTACTGAGCAAATGGGAGTCCTTACATTGTATTTCGGAGTACCTATTATTTTAGGTGGCTGTCTACTTGGTGAGCTATTGTTTAGAGGTATCATTTTACGATTTAAACTAAGCTATATTATATCTTTATTATTATATCTATTTTTAGCTTTTAGTATTGTTTTCGTAACGGTAGGCATTCCAACTACATATGAAGATTCTAATACATTTTTCATGGGGATAACTATGATTTGTGCTGTTACATTCTTTGTGATTCGGAATATATGGGAAAACAAGTTAATAATGGAGTGACAAAATGAAATACACCTGTCCATGTTGCGGATATAAAGTTTCACTTTATTGGATCAGTTAGAAAACCGACTAGTGAAGATGTGAAGGATGCTAGTTGGCAGCGAATTTGTTAAGTAAAATGTTATTACTCAATTCAATGGGAGTAATAACATTTTTTATTTAGTGCTGAAAGAATTACTGCCGTCTTATAAAGTAATAAGAAGGACTAAATCGGTAAATTTTATTAATGGATATATTAGGAATGAATATGAAAGTATAGATGTATAGTCAATGTTGTGTATTTGATGTTATCATATTGAATGATATGGAAATTTTTAATAGAATAAGTAACTAAAAATTCAAAGGTAATGAAGCTTTTGTTGTATAAAGAAAATACTTAGTAGTAATCAACAATATTAAAAATAAGATTCGTATTTATATAAATTTAGTAGAAATGGGGTTTTAAAAAGGAATGAGTATAAGCATAACGCGGCAAAAGATTTTGGCGGCCGCTTCTCAAATTGTACAATGTAAAGGGGTTGCTAAATTAACTTTAGAAGCAGTGGCAAAAGAGGCGGGTTTAAGCAAAGGTGGATTATTGTATCACTTTTCAAATAAAGAAGCTTTAATAGAAGGTATGATAGTCCGAGGGGTAGAGGATTATGAAGGGGCCATTTACAATAAAGTAGCGGAAGACTCAGAGAGGAAAGGGAGATGGATTCGCTCTTTTGTAGAGGAAAGATTAAGTAATGAGAGAAGAACAGAAGAGTTGTCTAGCAGTATGATGGCAGCACTCATGTTAAAACCTGAATTACTTGAGCCATTACAACAATCATTTCAGCAACTACAAAAAAATATAGAAAATGATGAGATAGATTCAGTTTGTGCAACAATTATTAGATTAGCAGCAGATGGATTATGGTATTCGGAATATTTAGGGGTTGGAAGACTAAGCCCCGAGTTAAGAGAAAAAGTGATTCAAGCTCTTATTAGTAATTCATATAAATAGAATATACGAACTATATAATTTAAAAATGATTCACCATTGCTTCTTTAATGTAGTGGTGAATTATTTTTTTTATTAGAAAAATAGAACAATTTTATAGAGTATTGAATTATAA
The DNA here is from genome assembly GCF_022663795.1 of Bacillus cereus group sp. BfR-BA-01349. Taxonomy (NCBI): domain Bacteria; kingdom Bacillati; phylum Bacillota; class Bacilli; order Caryophanales; family Bacillaceae; genus Bacillus; species Bacillus cereus group sp. BfR-BA-01349. The sequence continues at coordinate 37,619 of NZ_JAKUGE010000035.1, read as the reverse complement.
CCGTCCAGACGGTATAGTAATATTTGGTTTAAGAGGAAAATGAAACAAAAAAAGAATAAAAGATATTTTTAGCACACTATTCGAAAGGATAGGCCGCAAAGCTTAGAGTCTACGGTAATACATATTGGTTACTAAGATCGTCTGGTTGCACATTTTTGATGCAACCGGACGGTCTTTTTTTGTTATATAAATATAAAAAATAGGAGGGAACTATGCAAATGAAAAGTACTAAAACACATATTTCAATGGTTTCATTAGTTTTTCTAGTATTATTTTCAGTGCTGAATGTGTGGGCTCCAGTTATTCAAGCTGCTGTGATGAAAAGTCCAGTGGACGAAATTAATATTTCCCGTACTGATGGCACGACATCTGAACCATATCAAGCCTCAGATGGTATGAAAGTAGAAGTGAAGTGGTCAGCTAAAGAAAAAATAAAAAGTGGAGATCAATTCACAATTGATATGCCAAAAGAGTTTCGGAAAGACCTTATGAATATGAGTTTTCCTTTAAAAGATGCTGAAGGAAAAACAGTTGGTACATGTGAGATGAAAAAGGGTCTATTAACGTGTACTATGGGTGATTACGTAGAAGGAAAGAATAACATTAAAGGTTCTTTATTCGTAGAATTCTACTTTGGTCTAGAAGCATATGATGGTGTTAAAGAAATTCCATTAGAATTTAACGTTGATGGTCAAATCGTAAATAAAGAAGTAAATGTAAGTAATACTACAGAGAGACCGAAGCCACAGCCCAATACAGATAATCTATTGAAATGGGGTTCTTATAATCAAGAAGATCCGTCCATTGCTGATTGGCTTGTATATGTAAATGCGACTGGAACAGAAATGCAAGATCTTAAATTAACAGATACATTAGGACCTGGGCATGAGTTAATTACAGACAGCGTAGTATTAGAAGAGGCTGTATTTGAAGATGGTTATGCACCAACAAATATTAAGCCAGCAGATTTATCTAACATTAAAATAAATGCAACAAAGGCTGGATTTACAATTGAATTTCCAGACAGTTCAAAAGGTTATATTTTAAGATATAAAACAAAGATTACTAATCCTGCTGCAAAGCCTCATAAAAATACTGTGAAATTAGAAGGTAAAAATATTAAAACTGAAGAAAAAGTAGGACAAGTATTTGTAAGTGGTGGAGGGGGAACCGGTTCAGGTGACGATAATCCACCTAGCATTGAAAAAAATATAGTTGATGAGAATGGCAAGCTTGTAGAGAATGAGCAGCTAACACAAATGAATCAAGTTATTCAATATCAAGTTGGTACACATATACCAAACGATCCTCCTAAATACACATCAATGGTAATTAGCGATGATTTAGAAGATGTTTTAGAAGTATTAGAGGCAAAAGTGTATGATCAAAATGGCCAAGATATTACTTCTAAAGGAACGCTAAAGATAGATAAACAAAGAAGTGAAGTAACATTTACGTTTGATGAGAATTTTGACTATAAGTCATATGAAGACCAGATAATTAATCTTAGTATCAAGGCGAAAATTAAAAATAATGCAGACTTATCTTCTTACGTAGATAAGAAGATTCCTAATAAAGCGGAATTACATTTTGATGATAAAACATTAACATCAAAAGAAGTAACTATTACACCGCCTGAAGCTCCAAAAGATGGTACAGTATCGCTTCATAAAATAGATTCTGAGAATCCGAACAAAGGGTTAAAAGGTGCCGAATTTGAAGTTCGAAATAGTGCAAATGAAGTTGTTGCAAAACTGACAACGGACGAAAAAGGTTTTTCAGTACCTCAAACTTTAGCTCCGGGGACATATAAAGTTTATGAAACAGTAGCACCAGAAGGATATCAAAAATTAACAAGCCCAGTAGAGGTTACACTTCAAGCTGGAGAAACAAAAACAATTGAAATTAAAAATACTGTGCAAAAGGGTCAAATTGAAATAAAGAAAATTGATTCGGAAAATGGTGAAAAACCATTAGCAAATGCAGAGTTTGATATAGTAAAAGACGGTGTAGTAGTCGAACATATTGTTACAGATAAAGATGGTAAGGCAACCTCTAAACCGTTAGCACTAGGAAAATATATTTTAAAAGAAACGAAAGCACCTGAAGGATACCAATGAAAAGAAACAGAGTTCGAAGTAAATGTAACAGGGGACGGCATATTCCCAATACAAGTGGAAAATGCAATGGTTGACAAAGGGAATATAGAAATCACAAAAGTGGACAAAGAAAACGGGGCAGTATTAGCGGGTGTCGAATTTGAAGTCCAAGATGAGAAAGATGGAGTAGTAAGAAAAGTAGTAACAGATAAAGATGGAAAAGCAAACGTTTCAGATCTATCAGTAGGAAAGTACAAATTAGTAGAGACGAAAAGCTTACCAGGTTATAAAAAGCTAACAGAACCAGTACCATTTGAAATTACAAAAGGTATGACAAAAACTGTATCGATAAAAGTAGAAAATGAGCAGTTAGACAAAGGCTCAGTAGAAATTACAAAAATAGATAAAGATAGCCAAAAAGTATTAGAAGGCGTAGTCTTCGAAGTGCAAGATGAGCAAGGAAAAGTAGTAACAGAAGTAAAAACAGATAAAGATGGTAAAGCAAAAATCTCAGATTTATCAGTAGGAAAGTACAAATTAGTAGAGACGAAAAGTTTACCTGGCTACAAAAAGCTAACAGAACCAGTATCATTCGAAATTACAAAAGGTATGACAACAGTCCTATCATTGAAAGTAGAAAATGAACAGTTAGATAAAGGTTCAGTAGAAAGTACAAAAGTAGATAAAGACAACAAAAAAGCATTAAAAGGCGTAGTCTTTGAAGTGCAAGATGAAGCTGGAACAGTAGTAAAGGAAGTAAAAACAGATAAAGATGGTAAAGCAAAAATCTCAGATCTATCAGTAGGAAAGTACAAATTAGTAGAGAAAGAAAGTTTACCAGGCTATAAGAAACTAACAGATCCAGTATTATTTGAAATCAAAAAAGGCATGACTGAAGTTCTATCATTAAAAATAGAAAATGAAATGGTAGATACGGGAAATGTAGAGAGAACAAAGATAGATAAAGATAATAAAGCACCGTTAGCGGGAGTAACATTCATCGTCCAAGATGAAAAGGGTAATGAAGTTACAAAAGTAACGACAGATAAAGATGGAAAAGCAAATGTTTCAGATTTACCTGTAGGAAAGTATGAATTAGTAGAGGTAGAAAGTTTACCTGGTTATAAAAAGCTAGAAAAACCAGTATCATTTGAAATCAAAAAAGGCATGACCGAGGTTCTATCATTAAAAGTAGAAAATGAAATGGTGGATACAGGGAATGTAGAGATAACAAAAATAGATAAAGATAGTAAAGCTCCATTAGAAAATGTTGTATTTGAAGTACGTGATTTAAAAGGAAAAGTAGTTGCAAAAGTAACGACGGATAAAGAAGGAAAAGCAAACGTTTCAGATTTATCTATCGTGAAGTATGAGTTGGTGGAAGTAGAAACACCGGCAGGATACAAACCACTAGAAAAGCCAATTTCATTCGAAATTGAAAAGGGTAGAGTAACAGCGCTAAAGCTAAGAGTAGAAAATGAATTAGTGGATACAGGAAATGTAGAAATTACAAAAGTAGATAAAGAAAATAAAGATGCTTTAGCTGATGCAGTCTTTGAAATTCAAGATGAAGCAGGACAAGTAGTCGCTAAAATAACGACAGATAAAAAAGGACAAGCACAAGTTACTAATTTATCAGTCGGCACATACAAGTTAGTAGAAGTAAAAGCACCAAAAGGATATAAACAATTAGTAGATCCGATTACTTTCCAAGTTGAAAAAGGCATGACAAAATCTCTTGCTTTAACAGTAGAAAACGAAATGTTAGACAAGGGAAATGTAGAAATCACAAAAGTAGATAAAGATAATCAAAAAGTATTAGCAGGTGTAGTCTTCGCAGTACAAGACGAACAAGGAAAAGTAGTAACGGAAGTAAAAACAGATAAAAATGGTAAAGCAAAAATCTCAGACTTATCTGTAGGAAAGTACAAATTAGTAGAGAAAGAAAGCTTACCAGGCTACAAACAATTAACAGAACCAGTATCGTTTGAAATCAAAAAGGGTATGACAAAAGTTTTATCATTGAAAGTAGAGAACGAACTGTTAGATAAAGGTTCAGTAGAGATTACAAAAGTAGACAAAGAAAGTGGCGCAGTATTAGCGGGCGTAACATTCGAAGTGCAAGATGAAAAAGATAAAGTAGTAACAAAAGTAACGACAGATAAAGAAGGAAAAGCAAAGATTGCTGATTTATCAGTAGGAAAATATAAGCTAGTAGAAGTAGAGAGCTTACCGGGATATAAAAAACTAGCGAAACCAGTATCATTTGAAATCAAAAAAGGGTATGACAGAAGTCTTATCATTAAAAGTAGAGAATGAACAGTTAGACAAAGGTTCAGTAGAAATCACAAAAGTAGATAAAGATAGTCAAAAAGTATTAGAAGACGTAGTCTTCGCAGTACAAGACGAACAAGGAAAAGTAGTAACGGAAGTAAAAACAGATAAAAATGGTAAAGCAAAAATCTCAGACTTATCTGTAGGAAAGTACAAATTAGTAGAGAAAGAAAGCTTACCAGGTTACAAACAATTAACAGAACCAGTATCATTCGAAATCAAAAAAGGTATGACAAAAGTTTTATCATTGAAAGTAGAGAACGAACTGTTAGATAAAGGTTCAGTAGAGATTACAAAAGTAGACAAAGAAAGTGGCGCAGTATTAGCGGGCGTAACATTTGAAGTTCAAGACGACAAAGGCAAGGTAGTAACGAAAGTAACGACAGATAAAGCTGGAAAAGCAACAGTTGCAGATTTATCAGTAGGAAAGTACAAGCTAGTAGAAGTAGAGAGTTTACCAGGCTACAAAAAATTAGAAAAGCCTGTACCATTTGAAATTACAAAAGGTATGATAAAATCTTTAGCGTTCACTGTAGAAAATGAAATGGTAGATACGGGGAATGTAGAAATCAAAAAAATAGATAAAGACAGTAAAGCACCATTAGAAAATGTTGTATTTGAAGTACGTGACTCAAAAGGCAAAGTAGTTGCGAAAGTAGCAACGGATAAAGAAGGAAAAGCAAACGTTTCAGATTTATCTATTGGAAAGTATGAGTTAGTAGAAGTAGAAACACCAGCAGGCTACAAACCACTAGAAAAGCCAGTTTCATTCGAAATTACAAAAGGTATGACGAAAGTCTTATCATTGCAAGTAGAGAATGAACAGTTAGACAAAGGTTCAGTGGAGATTACAAAAATGGCCGCTGAAAGCAAGGAAGTCTTATCAGGAGCTGTGTTTGAAGTTCATGATGAAAAGGGAAAAATAGTAGTGAAAGTAACAACAGATAAAGATGGAAAGGCAAAAATCACAGATCTATCTGTAGGTAACTACACACTAGTAGAAGTAGAAGCACCAAAAGGTTATGAAAAATTAACTAATCCAATTCCATTTGAAATTACAAATGGAATGATAAATGCAGTTCAATTAGAAGTATTAAACAAATTGAATCATTTAGCGCCACCAGGCCCAGAAACACCAGATCCAGAAAAACCTGGAACACCAGATCCAGAAAAACCTGGAACACCGAATCCAGAAAAGCCTGGAACACCGAATCCAGAGAAACTTGAAAAAGAATTACCGAAGACAGGGCAGAAAATGCCTGTGGAACTATATATGGGAGCACTTCTTGTAATGATGAGTTTTGGATTACTCATATTAGGTAGAAAACAGCAGAGATAATAAAGGTGAAAAGGTATCCTCAAAGTATTTGAGGATACCTTTTTTAGCATAAAAAAAAGCATCTAGCAAAAGTACTAGATGCAAATAAAAACACAAGGGAAGACAAAGTTCTTCCCTTTTCCCGTATGTAATTATATCAAAAAATTTATAAAAAACTAGCTATATTTAAAATATAATTTTTAAAAAAGTTATATACATAAATAATTGCAATACGCGCAGTTTTATCTTTCTGAAAAATCTATTTCTTTATTTTTGAATATTAAGACTAATGTTGATAAATCTTCAGATAATTAGAAAAAACACCCGAAAGGATATATAATATTGCTTAATAAATAATTTTAATGAGTTGCGTATATTTCATTTGATGTATTAATTGAATATCATAATTTAAAATTTTATTAAGCAAGAATCTCGGTTACGTATTGCATTTCTAACATAGGGTGAGAAAGAAAAATACAATAGTGTGGAGGTTTTTATAATGACGTTTGTTCTTAGTAAAATGAGTGGCTTTAGCATAGAAGAAAAGGTACATGAATTTGAATCTAAAGGATTCCTTGAAATCTCAAATGAAATCTTTTTACAAGAGGAAGAGAATCATAGTTTATTAACACAAGCACAGTTAGATTATTATAATTTGGCAGATGATGCGTACGGTGAATGTCGTGCTAGATCTTATTCAAGGTATATAAAGTATGTTGATTCACCAGATTATATTTTAGATAATAGTAATGATTACTTCCAATCTAAAGAATATAACTATGATGATGGCGGGAAAGTTAGACAGTTCAATAGCATAAATGATAGCTTTTTATATAATCCTTTAATTCAAAATATCGTGCGTTTCGATACTGAATTTGCATTTAAAACAAATATAATAGATACAAGTAAAGATTTAATTATAGGTTACATCAAGTAAGGTATAAAGCTACTAAAGAAAGACCATCTTTTAGTTCGCCTATTTGGTTACATAAAGATGATGAACCAGTAGTGTTTTTACACCTTATGAATTTAAGTAATACAGCTATTGGCGGAGATAATTTAATAGCTAATTCTCCACGGGAAATTAATCAGTTTATAAGTTTGAAGGAGCCTTTAGAAACTTTAGTATTTGGACAAAAGGTCTTCCATGCCGTAACGCCACTTGGAACAGAATGTAGTACTGAAGCTTTTCGTGATATTTTATTAGTAACATTTTCTTATAAGGAGACAAAATGAGAGAGAATAAAATAATTATGATTTCTGGAGCCAATAGCGGTATAGGTCATGCTTGTATAAAATACTTTTTAGAAAAATCATTTCATGTAATAGCGCTTGATATTAATAATAATAACTTAATAGATTATATGAAAACAGATATGCCTTTGAAAGTAGTGCAAATTAATTTAAGTAATAGCGAAGCGATTCATAATCTTTTTACTCAATTAGATTTAGAAAAGCTTTCTCCTGATATATTAATAAATGCAGCTGGTATTCGAGAGATAACACCTGTTTTACATTTATCCGATGATATGTTTAAAAAAGTAATGGATGTAAATTTAGTAGCCCCATTTATCCTTTCTAGGGAAGTAGCTAAGCGATGGTGTGAATCGAAAATAAAAGGTTGTATTGTGAATATAGCATCGGTTTCTGGATTAATGGCTGAACCAGAGCGAGCTGCTTATGTTGCATCAAAGCATGCTTTAATCGGATTGACTAAACAGATGGCTATGGAATTTGGGAAGCAAAATATAAGGGTGAATAGCATTTCTCCCGGTGTTATTAGAACTGAACTTACAGAAGAATACTTTAGTAATACAGCCTTGATGTCTATGATAAAAAGTAATCAATCTTTAGATACTTGGGGGTTGCCGCAGGATATTGTTTCATGTATTGAGTACTTGATTTCTGATCAGGCCCGCTTTATTACTGGTTCTAATTTTGTAATTGATGGTGGTTGGACTGCTGGGAAAAATTTATAATTGAGTGTTTTTGAGGAAAAGCACCTGTCCTTTTTTAGGCTGGTGTTTTTCTCACTATAAACCGAGTTTTTATTGGAGGGGGATTAATTTGCTTCAAAAAAGTTTTAAGCAAGAGAAAACGGTACCGGCTTTAAAGATGATAGCATCAATGGTTATCTTTGGATCAGTTGGATTCTTTTCAGTTCAAACAAACTTACCTTCGTTTGAATTAGTGTTTGTAAGGTGTATTTTTGCGACAATATTTTTAAGTGTATGCGGGTTGCTTACAGGGCAATATAAACAAGATAAATGGGAACGAAAAGAAGTTATTCAAGTTTTAATATGTGGCTTTTTCTTAGTATTTAATTGGGTTTTCTTATTTAAAGCCTTTGAAAATATGTCAGTTACAATTGCTATCTCGGTTTATCATCTTGCACCAGTAATTGTACTGTTAATTGGAAGTATCGTCTTTAAAGAAAAATTAACATTAATATCTATCATTTCAATAGTTGTGTGTTTTGCAGGAGCTTTATTAATTGCTGGTATCGATGGAAGTTTCTCTGTCGGTTCATTAATGTCTTCAGGTATGATATGGGGATTTCTTGCAGCTCTCTTTTATGCATTTACAACTTTATTTGGTAAAGGGATTAACAAAATGAGTGCGTATGCAATGACATTTTTACAAACATTCTTGGGGATATTTCTTTTAATACCATTTATAGATTTAGATGCTTTTAGTGGCCTCACTCAAAGTAATTGGACATATATTATAGCTACTGGTTTTATTCACACAGGGATAGTATATTATCTGTTTTTTGATAGTTTACGCTATTTATCTACAAAAACAATCTCAATATTAGTTTTTTTGGATCCGGCAGTGGCAATATTATTAGATACTGTACTTACTGGATTCCGTCCAACTTTAATGCAAATAACAGGAATTCTTTTTATTTTTATTGGTATGACTTTAACATTAAAAAAATCTAAAGATAAAAAACTGAGCCAAAAAGAAAAGCGAATTGAAAGCGATGCTAGTATATCTCAACAATAATGAAATATATTGTGTATAAAACGATAAACCTTGCATGAATCATGTAAGGTTTATTTTAGTTCAATATAATTCATATGTATAATATATAATTTTCAAAACTGAGGTGTGTGTTTCTTTAATATGCTTTTAATTCATATATTTTTATTTGGCTATAAATTTACAAAAATGTATATAAAATCTTATTTTTTGATAATATATAAGTAATAAATTTATAGAATTGGAGTGATGAGATGCAGCCGTTAGAAAGGGAGATTCATTCTAATATGCTGAAAGTGTGGCGAATTCACGCTTTAATTGGGACGGCAGTTATACTAACAGTCGTAATTGCGTATTTCTTTTTTATGATTAACTTTAACTGGTGGGGCTGGTTGTTTGGACTATTAGTAACAGGAGCTATTACATTTATTCCACTTGATTATTTTGTGTTTCCAAATTTACGTCAGCGCTATTATAGTTACAGATTAAATGAAGAAGAGATTGAGATTCAAAAGGGAATGTTCGTTGTAAAACGCGTACTTATTCCGATGATCCGTGTGCAACACGTAACGATTGAGCAAGGGCCGATCATGAGAAAGTATAATTTAGCAGAATTACACATTTCAACAGCCGCAACTTCTCATAGTATTCCAGGTTTAACGAAAGAAGAAGCAGAACAGCTAAAAAGACAAATTGGAGAACTTGCGAAAGTGAGTGATAAGGATGTATAAGAGGCAACATCCGATTACGATATTGTTAGGTATTAGAGTTGCGAGTTTGTTGCCACTTATTATTCTTGTTTTATTTAAACCTGATGAACAAGTGGAACCTTGGTATTTATTTTATCTTTTCCTTCTGGTTGTTTTATTCATCATGGCTATTTTTTCAGCAATTAAATGGTATTTTAAAGTGTACTGGATTGAGAATAATATTTTACATATAAAGCACGGTGTTTTTGTAAAGAAGGAAAGTTATTTAAATAAAGAACGTGTGCAAAATGTTAGTACGTCTTCTAACGTCATTTATCAGGTGCTTGGGCTTATGAAGTTAAATATAGAAGTAGCGGGTGGTGGTAGTGAACCAGAAGTGATGTTGGCTGGTATTAAAGAAGACGAGGCAAAACATTTAATCTCTTTATTACATAAGAAAGAAACTACTGTAAAAGAAGACATAGAAGAAGAAAGCAAGACGGTTTATCAGTTAACAGCGAAAGAGGTTTTAGCAGCAGCGATTACATCTGGTCGGTTCGGACTAGTGTTTTCTGGACTGGTACTTCCTTACACAAAGTTTGATTTTGTTCTTCCTGAAGGATTCACAAGTAAAGTAGAAGCGTATGTGATGGGAAACGGTGTTTATAAACTAATTGTAATAGCATTAATTTTAATGGCAATTTCATGGATTATTTCCACGGCTGGATATGTGTTGAAATATGCAAACTTTAAAATTGAGCGAAATGGGGAAGAAATTCGTATCGTTCAAGGGTTATTTGAAAAGAAAGAGTTTGTCTTAAAATTGCACCGAATTCAAGCGATTACTGTAAAAGAATGTATGCTTCGCCAGCCATTTGGTTATTGCGCTGTTGAAGTGGAAGCAATTCACAGTATTGGAGCAGCAAGTAATGAAGTGATGCTGCATCCTTTTATGAAGAAAAAAGATGTACAGCACCTGCTCACATATTTAGAGTTACCTTATGAAATTGAAGCGGAGACCGCTCACTTACCAAAAACAGCGTTGCGTCGTTATTTCATTATGGGCTGGTTAATAAGTATCATACTCACAGTTCTAATTGCTAGCGTGAATATATATTTAAAACAATATATTGCATTGTTTGTTATATTACCGTTATTTATCGTGTTTTCGTTACTTGCGTATGCTAGATATAAAAGTGGCGGTTATGAATTAAGAGAAAATCAACTAACGGTTGTATATCGTAATTTTTCGAAATATACAGGAATAATGCGAAGAAGACATGTTCAAGCAGTAGGTTATAATCAATCGTATTTTCAAAGAAAGGATGAATTATGTACAACTCTTGTAGCGATAGCTGGGCGAGGTTATGAAGTAAAGCATATGAGAAAAAAAGATTCACTTCGTATATATAATTGGTACAAAGAAAAAGGAAACACCGGTGTGTAATGGTGTTTCCTTTTTGTGTCATGATTTGTCGATAATTCGATATATTCGAAGAATCGCTGATATAATTCGAGTTGCGCTGATATATTCAGAAAAACGCTGATATAATTCGAGTTGCGCTGATATATTCGAAAAATCGCCGATATAATTTCACATACCGCGGTTTCCGAACTCCAAACTCAAAAAAATTAAACTAATACATCAAAAGTAGTCACAAAAGAAGGGCGAGAGAAAATACTTTTCTGCTGTTCCGCATGTGGATGCGCCTGAGCCTGAGCTTGTCCTTCTGCTTGTGCAGGGCGTTTTTTATGAGCGTTTTCGAATGAACGTGATTCTGTCCAGTCTTTAAAGTTTTGCTCTGTTTCCCACATCGTTAAGATGACATATGTATCGTTACTTAATGGGCGTAGAACACGGATTGCTTGGAATCCTGGTTCGTTTTCAATAAGGCCTGCGCGGTTTTTAAAGCGGTTTTCAAATACAGGGCGACCTTCGTCTGTTACAGAAATATTGTTACAAACGATATAGCCAGGTTGTCCTTTAAATTCACCGACAGCATCTAGTACGTCATACTGAAGTGAGCCTTCTACAGATTCTTCTGTATTTTCTTTATAAAACATATTTTTCTCATCATTTTTTGCAGTGAAATGTACTTGTTCTAGAGGTGTTTCGTATGAAATAATAGCCTTCATTTTAATGCCCCCTTACTAGTTTGTTTCTATTATATCAACTCTCTTAAAAAACTTCGAAGATTATATACATAAAGATACTTCTTTTTCAAATAATAAATGTACCATCATTTGGAAAGAAGGACGATGTATGAAGAAAGTAAAGTGGACTTTATTAGGCGGCGTCGCAACGTTCGTAATAGCGATTGTACTCTATAAACTTATCGTGTTAGCTGGTGGCTATATGATGGATGAAAAGCAGCTCGTTTTCCACTCTTCATCACGTATCGTTGACCAGAAAGGGAAAGAAATTACGAAATTATATGTAGAGAATAGAGAGCTCGTACCGATCGAGCAAATTCCGAAGCATGTGCAGCAGGCATTTGTTGCGGTGGAAGATTCTCGTTTTTATGAGCATCAAGGGATTGATTATCCGTCTATATTCCGTGCTCTTTATAAAGATACGTTAGCTAGAGAGAAGGTAGAGGGCGGTAGTACCATTACGCAGCAACTCGCTAAAAACGTCTTTTTAACTCGTGAAAAAACATTTACGCGCAAATTGAAGGAAGTCGCAATTTCTCTTCAATTAGAGCAAAAATATACGAAGCAACAAATTCTTGAAATGTATATGAATCATATTTATTTTGGTCATGGGGCTTACGGTATTCAAGCGGCAGCAAAGTTATATTTTAATAAAAATGTTGAGGATTTAACAGTAGAGGAAGGGGCAATGCTTGCAGGCCTTCCGAAGTCACCAAACGGATATTCACCGTACTATTCTGCAGAGAAGAGTAAGGAACGCCGCGATCTAGTATTGTCACTTATGCATAAACAAGGCTATTTGACTGCCGAAGATAGCGTTCGTTATCAAGGAAAGACGATTGCTTTATATAAAAACTTAGACGAAAATGAGCTTGCATATATGCCGTATATTGATATGGTCATAGATGAAGCCGCTCGTTTATACGGGTTGTCTCATCAAGAAGTACTTCGCGGAGGATATACGTTTGTCGTACCTATGGATGAAAAGATTCAAAAGGTAGCATATAACCAGTTTCAAGATGCAAGGAATTTTCCTGGGAAAGAAGAAGGGGCGCAAGGTGCTTTCTTATTAATGGATAATCGTACGGGAGGGATTAAAGCGGCGATTGGGGGAAGAAAGTACGTCCCGAGAGGATTTAATCGTGTTTTTGCCAAAAGGCAGCCCGGATCTGTTTTAAAACCACTTATCGTTTATGCACCAGCACTAGAAACGAAAAAGTATAATCCGTATTCTTTATTAACAAATGAAAGAAATTCTTTTGAAGGGTATGAACCTCGAAATTATAATCATGAGTATTCAAAAGAAATGACGATGTATGATGCGATTTTAGAGTCGGCAAACGTACCGGCAGTTTCTTTATTAAATGAGTTAGGGGTAGAAGAAGGAAAGCAATATTTAGAAAAAGGAAATGTCCATATTGCAGATGCTGGTTTAAGTACAGCGCTTGGGGGACTAAAAAATGGCGTTTCAACATTTGATCTTGTAAAAATGTATCGTTCATTTTTAGCAAATGGAAATATTATTGAACCGCACGTTATTGATAAAGTATTAAACAGACACGGTTCAGTCATTGGGGAATCTCCAAAAGTAGAGACGAAAATCTTCTCGAAGCAGACAGCATGGTATATGACGAAAATGTTAGAAGGAGTTGTGAAGGAAGGAACAGCGAGAGTTGGTGTATATAACGGTGCGTTAGCTGGAAAAACGGGTACAACTTCATTGCCAAATGACGATAAGGGAGCAAGAGATATGTGGTTCGTCGGCTATACACCTAACTTAGTAGGCGCTGTTTGGATTGGTTATGATCGTACGGATAAGGAGCATCAGTTGCAAGGAGAAAGTGCATCTGCGACAAAATTGTTTAAGAAAATTTTAACGAAGGCTAATGTAGAACATAAAGAGAAGTTTATGAAGCCTGAAGGTGTGGAAACAATCGGCGCTCCGATTCGACTGCGCAAAATTGAAGATGTAAAAATGAAACTATCATTTAGCCCTTTCGGTTTATTTAAAGCAAAATTAAGTTGGACGCCACTTCCAGATAACAGAATTATGTACCGAATCTATAGAGTGGAGAACGGAATTCATACACATGTTAGCACTGTAAATGGTGCTGGGGAATATGAGGAAAAGTTCGTTAACATATTTTCAAAACCGAGCTTTTACGTTGTACCATATAATACACAAACGAATCGTGAAGGAGAAAAGTCAAAAGTAGCTAAACCATAGTTTTTCTCTGTGTTATAATAAGAATGTTGTGAAAATAGTAAGCGTTTTTAAGAATGTTTGTGTCAATTTAATGAACAACGTACATAATATTATGCATTTTGTTTTTACAAGCTGTATAGTAAAAAAAGATAAATATCGAACGTATTCGAAGCATTGGTAAGGAAGGGAGCAAGGGTCTTGGTAAGAACTATAAATGAGACATTTTTAAAAGCATGTAGGGGGGAACGTACCGATTATGTACCAGCATGGTATATGCGTCAAGCAGGTCGTTCACAGCCGGAATATAGAAAGATTAAAGAAAAGTATTCTTTATTTGAAATTACACATAATCCAGAGTTATGTGCTTACGTTACAAAATTGCCGGTTGATCAGTATAACGTAGACGCAGCAATTCTTTATAAAGATATTATGTCACCACTACCTGCAATTGGTGTGGATGTAGAAATTAAATCAGGTATTGGCCCAGTTATTGATAATCCAATCCGTTCTTTACAAGACGTAGAAAAACTAGGGGAAATCAATCCAGAAGATGACGTACCGTACATACTAGATACAATTCGTTTATTAACGACAGAAATGTTAGACGTACCGTTAATCGGTTTTTCAGGAGCTCCATTTACATTAGCGAGCTATATGATTGAAGGCGGTCCATCTCGTAACTACCATAATACGAAAGCGTTCATGTATGCAGAGCCAAAAGCTTGGTTCGCTTTAATGGATAAACTAGCAGATATGGTTATTACATATTTAAAAGCGCAAATAAACGCAGGAGCAAAAGCAGTTCAAATTTTCGATTCTTGGGTTGGAACAGTAAATGTAGCAGATTATCGCGTATTTATTAAACCAGCAATGGAGCGTATTTTTGCAGAAGTTCGTAAGATGGGTGTACCGATGATTATGCACGGCGTAGGAGCTGCACACTTAGTGAATGAGTGGCACGACTTACCGCTTGATGTAGTCGGCTTAGACTGGCGCTTACCGATTGAAGAAGCACGTGCACGTGGCGTTCATAAGGCGGTACAAGGTAATATGGACCCTTCATTCTTACTTGCGCCATGGTCTGTTATTGAAGAACATGTAAAAGGTATTTTAGATCAAGGGATGAAACAGCCGGGTTATATCTTTAACTTAGGTCACGGTGTATTCCCAGAAGTAAATCCGGATACATTAAAACGTTTAACTACATTTATTCATGAATACTCTAAAGGGCAGTTAGCGAAGTAAAGGAGAATTGCTGTATGAAAAAGAAAATTGGTTTGCTTGTAATGGCATACGGAACGCCATATAAAGAAGAAGATATTGAACGTTACTATACACATATTCGCAGAGGAAGAAAGCCAAGTCCTGAAATGCTAGAAGATTTAACAGAGCGTTACCGTGCAATTGGTGGTATTTCTCCTTTAGCTACTATTACATTGGAGCAAGCTAAGAAGTTAGAGAAGCGTTTAAATGAAGTACAAGATGAAGTAGAGTACCATATATATCTTGGCTTAAAACATATTGAACCGTTTATTGAAGATGCGGTCAAAGATATGCATAACGACGGAATACAAGATGCAATCGCACTTGTTCTTGCACCTCACTATTCTACGTTTAGCGTGAAATCATACGTTGGACGAGCACAAGAAGAAGCTGAGAAACTTGGAAACTTAACAATTCACGGCATTGATAGCTGGTATAAAGAGCCGAAATTCATCCAGTACTGGGTTGATGCAGTGAAAGGTATATATAACGGTATGTCAGATGCAGAGCGTGAAAAAGCAGTATTAATCGTATCTGCACATAGTTTACCAGAGAAAATTATTGCAATGGGCGATCCATATCCAGATCAATTAAATGAAACAGCGGATTATATCGCGCGCGGAGCGGAAGTAGCAAACTATGCAGTAGGCTGGCAAAGTGCAGGGAACACACCAGATCCTTGGATTGGTCCAGATGTACAAGATTTAACGAGAGAACTAAATGAAAAGCACGGTTATACTTCATTCATATATGCACCAGTTGGATTTGTTGCGGAACATTTAGAAGTTTTATATGATAACGACTTTGAGTGTAAAGTTGTAACGGATGAAATTGGTGCGAAATATTATCGTCCAGAAATGCCAAATGCATCGGACGCATTTATTGATTGTTTAACAGATGTTGTATTAAAGAAAAAAGAATCTGTACTGTAAGAAGAAAGGGGGAGCCTGCTTGAGGAAAAAAGTTGTGATCGTCGGCGGAGGCATCACTGGATTAACAGCAATGTATAACTTACAAAAAAATATTCATGAAAAAAACTTGCCGATTGATACATTACTTATAGAAGCATCGGGTAAACTTGGCGGAAAAATTCAAACCGTTCGAAAAGATGGTTTTACAATTGAGCGCGGACCGGATTCTTTCTTAGCAAGAAAAGAAAGTGCAGCTAGATTAGCGAGAGAATTAGGTCTTGGCGATGAAATTGTAGAAAATACGACTGGTCAATCATTTATCCTCGTAAAAAATCGGTTACATAAAATGCCGAGCGGATCAATGATGGGAATTCCAACGCAAATTACTCCGGTTCTATTTTCCGGGTTATTCTCCCCAATTGGTAAATTAAGAGCTGGTTTTGATCTATTAATGCCGAGATCAAAGCCAGTATCTGACCAATCACTCGGACAATTTTTCAGACATCGTCTTGGAAACGAAGTGGTTGAAAACTTAATAGAACCGTTACTATCGGGTATTTATGCAGGGGATATTGATGAAATGAGCTTAATGTCAACATTCCCGCAAATGTATCAGATTGAGCAGAAACATCGTAGTATTTCGCTCGGTATGCGTACGCTCGCTCCGAAAAAAGAGAAAGCTGAACCGAAAAAGGGAATCTTCCAAACAGTGAAAACAGGTTTAGAATCTATCGTAGAATCTCTCGAAGTAAAGATGCATGAAGGTACGATAATAAAGGGAACTCGCATTGAAAAAGTTGCAAAACAGGGTGATGGTTATACGATTACTCTTAGTAACGGAAAAGAAATAGAAGCGGACGCCATCGTAGTGGCAACTTCGCATAAAGTATTGCCGTCCATGTTTGCTCAGTACAAGCAGTTTCGTTTCTTCCGTAATATTCCATCCACATCCGTTGCCAATGTCGCACTTGCTTTCCAAAAATCCGCAATCCAGCGTGATATTAATGGTACAGGATTTGTCGTATCACGAAATAGCGATTACACGATTACAGCATGTACGTGGACGCATAAAAAATGGCCGCATACAACGCCAGAAGGAAAAACACTCCTTCGTTGCTACGTCGGGCGTGCTGGTGATGAAGCGGTTGTAGAACAAACTGAAGAAGAACTCGTTCAGCTCGTACTAGAAGATTTACGAAAGACGATGGACATTACAGAGGATCCAGAGTTTACAATCGTAAGTCGCTGGAAAGAAGCGATGCCTCAATATACAGTAGGCCATAACGAGCGAATGAAACAGCTCACAACATTTATGGAGAAAGAGTTGCCAGGTATATATACTTGGCAGGTAGCTCCTATGCTGGCGCTGGACTTCCAGACTGTATTAATCAAGGTGAGGAAGCTGCAAAGCGTGTATTATCTCATTTGGAGAAAGTAATAGATGCTGAATTAATCGCACAATAAACGAAACGCCTTCAATCATATTGAAGGCGTTTCGTTTGTTATATAAAATACTTATTCGCCAATAAACATATATAAGTTATTTGGCTTTATAACAGCATCTCCTGCATAAATAACCCACTCTGTTAAGTTATCAAAATCTAAATGATAACTATTTCCTTCACTCATATCTTTTATAAAATATGGTTCATTAATGAGTATTCCTTGAATGAAATCTTCCGTAATGTTTTGCATTTCAAACCACATATGTTCACTTTTTCCTTCTTCGTAGGAGACACCAAACTTAGCAAGGAAACGAAAATCTTCATTTGATTGTTCAATGTGAAAAATGTTGCTGAAATACCCAAAAGTATTTTTCGCATTGTAAGCCATACGATCGGTTTCACTATTTGTTTTATAGAACATGAGCCCTGTAGCTTCCTCGTGTTCTTTGAAAAAACTTTCAATATATTCTTCTGAAGTATTAAATTTGAATAAGAGAACGGATGGAGATTGATGGTATTCATCTCGGGCATCCATTCCGCCTAAGAATGTATTTTGTGCATCTATTGGTTGTAGTTTCACTTCTTCATCTTCGATTGAAGATAATTGGTCCATACTCGTTTTATGCCCTATATAAGATAATCCTTTTTCCCACGGAACAGCGACTGTATGTATAGAACCTTGCTGACTATGCGCGATAACGATAGGCTCATTCATAGGGACTTGTCCATTCTCAACGGCATTATTAGCAAATGTTTGAAAGAGATCGCTAATGCCGTAGTAGGAAGAAATGCGATTTGGAATAATTAACTCTATTTCAGTTACGCCTGCGCTTAAAAGACCATGTGTATGAAACCAATATTGCGTAGGCTCACCGTCTTTATCGTCTTCATAAACGGAATGAATAACGTATAAGTCAGGAATGTCAGGTAATAATTCATTTTCAACGTGATATTCAATATAGCTTCTAGATATCACTTTCATTGCTGCACTTGAATCGATTACAAATAACAAATCTGGGGCGAGATTCCATAAGAACTGTAACTGCTGGAAAAAGCAGTCCAGTACATCGCCTACAAATAGCGTACGAGTGAAAATTTCAGTGCCGAAAGCTGCATCTTCAAAATTACGATCTACGATTGTAGAATCTTGTCTATTGTACATTTTATATCCTTCTGGATCGTTCGGTTCATCAATATGCAGTTCATACGGTATGACTGTTTCACCCATATGTAATTCAACAATAAGGCTTGTCTCATCACTATAAACAATTTTTAAATCATCAACTTTAGTAGCGATTGTTTCTAGTCGCTGTTTTAACTGCTCAATTGTAATTCTAGTTGGTATAACGGCAATCATATCTGAAAAATGACGTTCTAATGTTCCATTCATAGCTGCGCGGTATGTTTCTGTTTGCACTTCCATCCAATCACTCCTATTCAAATGAATCCATTTTACATGCCAATCAAATGTCGATATTTTCTGTTTTCTCTCTCTAACATTATAGAGTGTATTTGTAGAAAGTGTAAAATTATTATTTGGTATTGTAGTTTGAAAGCTTGTAAATTAAATAAATTTTTTGTAAAACTTGTCGAAATATCATTCTATATAACGAATCATTTGTTATGATAGAAATGCTGAGAAAATATGAAATAGAGAGAGGAAAATGGCTGTGAAGAAATTGTTAAGTGTCTTTTTATCATTCTTGCTATTGCTTTCATTTACTGGAACTTTAGCGCAAGCAGAAGAAACTGCTTCTATGTCAGTAGAAAAAGCAATTCAAGTATTTAAGCAGCAAGGGAAAACGAAGGGGATAGTAGAAGGATATATTGTTGGATATACGCAAAGTTCTTCTGAATATACGAAGGATCCAGCTAAGTTTGATGATACAAACGTAGCAATTACAGATTCGCCAAACGAAACGAATCCAGACAAAATCATGCCTGTTCAGTTACCGAAAGGTGATGTGAGAACGGCAGTGAATGTAAAAGATCACCCTGAAAATATCGGGAAGAAAGTTAGTTTGACTGGTACCCTTGAATTATATTTTAGTAACCCAGGTCTAAAATCAGTAACAGCTTATAAGTTTCAAGGTGAAGGACAAAACCGTGTTAGCGATGTAGTAGCTTCACCGAACGGTGGAGAAGTTGCTAAAGGAACAGCGGTAACATTAACGACGAATACAGAAGGCGCAACAATCTACTATACGTTAGATGGCTCTAATCCTACTAATAAAAGCGTTCGTTATAATGGACAAATTATAGTGAATGAAAATAGTGTAGTGAAAGCAATCGCAGAAAAAGAAGGACTTACTCCTTCAGCAATTTCGACATTTTCATTTATTATCGTAAATAATGAACAGGTTCGTATTCATGACATTCAAGGGAAATCACATATGTCTCCTTACAACGGGAAGAAAGTAAACAATGTGGAAGGCGTTGTCACAGCGCTTGATAAAAACGGCTTTTATATAGAAGATAATCAGCCAGATAATGATCCAGCTACTTCAGAAGGTATGTACGTATATAAAAAAGATGCGAATGTAGCAGTAGGAGATCTTATTCAAGTTGATGGAGTAGTAGAAGAATATGTTGGACCAGGATATGCAGAACGATTTGAAACAGACTTAACGACGACTGAAATTAAAGCGAGCCGCGTTGCTGTAATCGCAAAAGATCAATCTTTGCCAGCACCGATTGTACTTGGGGAAAACGGTGTGAAAATCCCGGACCAGATTATTGATAATGATGCATTTGGTTTATTTGATCCAAATGAAGATGCAATCGACTTCTATGAAAGTATAGAAGGTATGCGTGTTACGATGCCAACACCAAAAATTATTACACCTCAGAAAAACGGAAATTTATATGTAACAGTAAAAAATGGTGGAGATAAAATAGTAACACAATATGGCACACCTCTATTAGATGAAAATCAATTAAACCCAGAGCGCCTTTCTGTAAAAGTACCTCGCGATTATGTAGCAAAAGTAGGAGATACTTTTACTGGAGATATAACAGGGGTAGTAGGATATGATTACGGTTCTTTCCGTATTTCGCCAATAACAGAACTGCCAGCTGTAGTGGATGGTGGATTTAAGCAAGTAGGGGCAAATATTCAGCCACGTCTTGATAAGTTAACGGTTGCTACATATAACATTGAAAACTTCTCGGCGAATAAAAAAGAAACAACAGATGAAAAAGTAAAAGCGTTAGCGTATTCTATTAAATACAATTTAAAAATGCCAGATATTATCGGTGTAGAGGAAATGCAAGATAATAACGGATCAATTAATGACGGTACAATAGATGCGTCATTAAGCGCAAAACGTATCATTGATGCAGTTCTAGAAATTCGTGGACCGAAGTATGAGTATGTAGAAATCGCTCCAAACAATAATCAAGATGGAGGAGCACCAGGAGCGAATATTCGCGTCGGCTTCTTCTATAATCCATCACGCGTGAAATTAGCGACGGTACCGAAGTTACTTGATAAGAATGTTGTTCGTATTGGAGACGAAAATCCATTGTTTGAAAGTACACGTAAACCGCTAGCGGCAGAATTTACGTTCCAAGGACAAAACATTGTTGTCGTTGCAAATCACTTAAACTCAAAACTAGGAGATGCAACGCCATTTGGAAAAGTGCAGCCGCTCGTATTAAAGAGTGAAGACAAACGAATTCAGTTAGCACAAGAAGTAAATTATTTCGTGCAAGGAATTCAGAAAAAGAATACAAATGCACCAGTTGTTGTGTTAGGTGATATGAACGATTTCGAATTCTCTAAACCACTAAAAACACTAGAGGGAACAATCTTAAAAGATATGTTAAACACAGTGCCGAAAGAGAATCGTTACACGTACATTCACGAAGGAAATGCACAAGTGTTAGATCATATTTTAGTAACAAACAATATCGCACCACACACAATTGTAGACCCAGTACACTTAAACTCAAACATTATGAAAGAACACGGACGTGTAAGTGACCACGACCCAGTACTTGCTCAAATTGATTTGAAGAAGGCTTCTTAAAGTGGGGAACGCTTAGGTGACTAAGCGTTCTTTTTTTGCATCGTTATAGAATAGTATAAAGAGATGATTCCTTTTTTTGTAATCTAATGATAAAATTGATTGAATATTTAGTTTTTAATAAGGAGGACAACAATGCAGTTACAAATAAATGGAAAGGTAATGAATCAGTTTGCAATTTTTTTAGTACAATCATCATGCTTCAGTTTGTAGCTGATATAACAGGACTTACAAGCAATCTAGATATTACGTATAACTTAATACATACAGCAGCTTCTTATATAACATTTAGTTTGGCGGTTATTTTCACTTTAATAGGTGCAAGAAGAGAATTAAGTAAATATGCAATTGTTTCATTATGTTTAGTTGTAGGTATTAAAGCGATTTATTTTGTAGCGGTCGTTATTTTATGGGGGTTGGCAGGTACGCCATAAGTGAATAGTAAATAAACCCTAATTTCCAATATAGTAAGGAAATTAGGGTTTTATTATACTTGAAACGCTTTTCTACACCGCTCTCTTTTTTGCAGTCTTCTTTTATATTTTTTTCTATCCCGCTTTACTCCTTGTATATACATAAGTAAGCTAACGAAAAGGAAGAAAGCACATTGCGTCATTAAAATATATGGTGACATGCCTTGCAATGGTTGTTTCGGATCATATAAATGAAAAGGTGCTCCGCCTATTGAAGGAAGTATTGTATTTAGCAGGACGTACGGAATGGAGGCGGCTGCGAATGGAAAGAGAATTGCCATATAGTCTTTTTGTGACCATACAGATGCAGCAAGTCCTAAAAGGGCCATTAAACCTGCAAATAAAAAATTAATTCCGATATATACAGCAATGTAAGTGAGAGGCGCATCAAAATATAGGTTTGCGAACATTCCATCAGCATTTATGATGCCTGAACCAACCGTAGGTGTTCCGTCTGGAATGGTTAATTTGCAAAATAATAACGATAAGATGAATGGAAGTGTATAAAGAAATCCTCCGCAAAAAAAAGTAACGATATATTTCGCTACTGAATAAGGAAATATAGAAATCCCCTTACTCACAAACGGTTTAAAACCATCGGACTTATCCGAATTGTAACTTGTACTAAAGGGGAAACTCGCAATAACTGGCATTAATAATAAATAAACATCCATTTCATTGTCGCGAAATCCAATCCATTTTAAATCTGTTGATATAGGACCATTTGCTGCGTTTCCTAAATAACGAATTACATAATAATAGTGATAAATGCAAATAAGAACGAATCCACTAAGCATCATAATTAAAGAAATACGACTACAAAAAGCTTGCTTTATATTTAAACGAAGTGCACGCATCATGACTGAAAAAGCCTCCACTGTTTTGATAAACTTGTCTATTTTCTATATTACTATTAATTGTAAAGATTTTCTTGTTTTTTTATTTGATTATTTGAAAAAAAGGAAATTTGTTGTTGGTAAGTAAGGTTTAGCTGTATATCTCTAGAACATCTTTTCCTTTTCTCTTTTCTTCTGATAAACTATGGAAAGTATGATATACACTGACTGGAATTTTTTTATACTGGAAATAATAAAAAGAGAACTTGTATAGAATGTAAGCGTGTGGTAATATCAAAGATGTACTGATTGACTATATTATCCAATTGGTCATTTTTGGAGGTGATGATGTGGCAATAGATCGAAAACGTTCTATTATTGAGGCTGCAACAAAGTCTTTTTCAGCGTTCGGCTATAAAGCAACAACGATGGATCAAGTAGCGAAGTTAGCGAATGTAGGGAAAGGAACGATTTATACTTTTTTCAAAAATAAAGAAGAGTTATTTGGTGAAATTATTTCTAATTTAATTACAGAAATGAAGCAAGTTGCAGAAAGTGCAATTCGTTCAGATGTTTCATTTTTTGAAAATGTACATAGAGCATTATATAGCATCTTGGAATTTAGAAAAGAACATCAGCTCATGATTAAATTAATTCAAGAAGAGCGCGATATGGGAACGAAAGAAGTACAAGAAGTGATGCAACAAGTTGATGTGGAAATTGTTTCTGTTATTCAATCGTATTTAAAAATTGCGATTGAAAAAGGTGAAATTAGCAAATGTGATCCAGAAATTACAGCATTTATTATGCTTCGTCTATATGTATCGCTTATTTTTGATTGGGAAAAAAATCACGAACCGCTAGAAAAAGAAAAAATTGCAGAGTTATTTGAACTTTATTTACTAAAAGGATTGTCAAACTAAGATAATCCTTTTATTATTATAAAAAATGACCAATTGAACAAAGTGGTCATATATTTATTTTAGGGGGGATAATAGAAATATTCATTTCATAGTAAGGAACAGTTGCATAGTATAAATTCGGGGATAAGGCATATGTATGAATAGGTATAGCCTTTTTATTTGGGAGCAAATGACCATATGAACAATTTGGTCATTCAGAAAGGGGTAGAAATGATGAAATGGAATCAGTTACTTCGTAAAGAGTTTACTGAAATTATAAAAAGCAAAAAAATATTAATTCCGATTATCGCGGTTTTATTCGTACCAATTTTATATGCAGGTATGTTTTTATGGGCCTTTTGGGATCCGTATAAACAGTTAGATGATTTACCAGTGGCGGTAGTCAATTTAGATAAAGGTGCAGTATTTGATGGGAAACCAATTGAGGTCGGAAAAGGGCTTGTTGATAATTTAAAAGATAATACAAGTTTTAAATGGGAATTTGTAAGTGAAAAAGAAGCGAAAAAAGAAATGGAAGGCAGAAAGTATTACATGTTAGTACGCATTCCAGATGACTTCTCAAGTAACGCTACAACGTTATTAAAAGATGATCCAAAACCATTAAACTTAGAATATATCCCAAATGAAAGCTTAAACTTCTTATCTTCACAAATTGGCGGAACAGCCATTGAAAAAATTAAAGGTGAAGTATCAAGTACGTTAACGAAAACATATGCAGAGAAAATGTTTGATTCCATTCAAGACGTCTCAAAAGGATTAGCAGATGGGGCGGAAGGAGCAAGTAAACTACATGACGGATCAAGTGAACTGCATGATGGTTCAAGTAAAGTGACGGGTGGCCTTCATACACTTCAAGGGAAGTCTGGGGAGATGAAGGATGGAGTTGGGAAGCTATTTGATGGATCTGGGAAAGTAACAGCAGGTTTAAATACGTTAAACGGCAAAACAGGTGAGATGCAAATAGGTATCGGAAAATTAGTAGATGGATCCGGAAAAGTAACAGACGGTTTAAATACGTTAAATAGTAAAACCGGTGAAATGAAAAAAGGAATTAGTGAATTGCATGATGGATCTGAGAAAGTAACTAACGGTTTGAGCATATTGGTAAGTAAAACAGGTGGATTAAAAACAGGAACAACTGAACTATCAAATGGTATGGAAAAACTTGCGGGAGGGCAAAGTCAATTAGAGAAAGGTTCTCAAGAAATCCAAAAGGGTTTGCAAGAGTTAAATAATAAAGTACAAAACTCTGTTGCAGGATTAGAGGAAATGCAGTTGAAAGTTCCTGCTATATTGAATACAGTAAATGAGAAAATAGACGGGGCTGGGGCAAATGTAAATCAGTTAAATGAATTTACGCAATCAACAGCAGGAGATGCAAAAACAGCAGCGCAAGAGGTAGCGAATTTACAAAAGCAAATTGAAAGTTTACCGAAAGAGTATCAAGAGCAGTTACAACCATTCATAGCAAGTGCCGTAAAAAGTACAACGACAGTTCAGCAAAAAGCTGCCGGAGTAGCAGGTGGAACAAATAAATTAAATGAAGAAGTAAAACAATTAAAAGGTGAAATCGGTGAAAAGACAAGTGGGATGCAAAGCAAAATGCCGAATCCGGAAGATATAGGAAATTTAACGAGTGGTATCAAAAAATTAGCGAATGCACAAAACGAATTTGTAAGTAAGTTTCATGGATTAGGTGAAGGATTAGGTAATGCTAAAGTAGGTGCAGATCGATTAAAAAACGGATCAGGGCAATTAATTGATGGGGTAAATCAATTGTTTGATGGATCTGGAAAGGTAACAGAAGGCTTAGGTACATTATCTGTAGGAGCAAACCAAATGGCAGGTGGTGTAAATCAATTAGCAGATGGCTCAAGCCAAGTAACAGGCGGTTTAGGTCAATTATCTGTAGGCGTAACGAAATTAGCGGATGGTTCAAGCCAAGTAACAGGCGGTTTAGATACATTATCTGCAGGAGCAGGCCAAATGTCAGGCGGAATAATGCAATTAGCAAATGGCTCTGGCCAAGTAACAACAGGCTTAGGTACATTATCAACTGGCTCAACCCAGCTAATCGACGGCGTAAATAAATTAGCAGACGGATCTGGTAAAGTAACAGATGGCCTCGTAAAAGTAAACGATGGTTCAGGTGAACTTGCTGAGAAACTTGGCGAAGGGGCAGAGAAAACTGGTGAAGTGAAAGGAACAGATAAAACGTATGATATGTTTGCAAGTCCTGTAAAAGTGAAGACGGAGAAAATGGCGGAAGTTCCTAACTACGGAACTGGATTTACACCGTATTTCTTATCACTCGGTTTATTTGTTGGGGCGTTATTATTATCAATCGTTTATCCATTACGCGATACAGTTGGCGTTCCGAAATCTGGATTTAGTTGGTTTATTAGTAAGTTCGGCGTGTTACTATCAGTCGGTATTATTCAAGCGATTGTAGCAGATGTTATATTACTGTTCGGATTAGGTGTAGAAGTACAAAGTATTCCGTACTTCATACTCTTTAGCATCGTTACAAGTTTAGCCTTTATCGCATTAATTCAATGTTTAGTAACAGCATTCGGTGATGCAGGCCGTTTTATCGCCATCATCACATTAATTATGCAGCTTACAACAAGTGCTGGAACATTCCCACTAGAATTGATTCCGAAGTTTTTACAACCATTCAATGCGTGGTTACCGATGACATACTCTGTATCAGGACTGAAAGCAGTCGTATCAAGCGGAGACTTTTACTTCATGTGGCAAAACATAGGAATGCTCATGATCTTTATCGTTGTATTATCACTTGGAACGATCGCTTCCTTAACTTTGATGCACAAACGACAATTTAAAAATGTTGCTGAAAATCAATCGGTTGAAGCATAGATAAAAGCACCTTTTTGGTGCTTTTTTATTTTAATAGAGGGCATCTTTTCCGTAGTTCATCTATAAATCTTTCTAAAAGCTATAGAAACGAAAGAAAAGGAATTACAACAATTTACAGAGAAACATAGGGTAGAGGAGTTGATATGATGAAAGGCAATCTTACTTATTATTTTATCGTAAATCCGCTAATAATCTTTCTTGTTTATGCCCTTTCACCTATATTGTTTGATAAAGAAGTATATACAAGTATGAAAGATGCATTTGGAATACTTACGTTCTACTATGTGTTAATGGGTGGATATTACTTTATTGATATTTTAAGTGAAAAGATAAAGAAAAAAAGTGATAGAGGATAAAAAATGACTGAAAGTGAAATGAAATTCCGCGATACGACCATTCGTAACTTTTTCGATAAAGAGGATCGTTTAAAATCGATTCCAGGTCAAAAGAAGAAAAAACTAGTATTGTTAGAGCATTTAATTAGCAAGTTAGATGCTGGAAATCAATATACAGAAAAAGAAATTAATACATTTATAAAACAATATCATGATGATTTTTGTACAATTAGACGTGAATTTATTGTACATAGGTTTATGGATAGAGAGGATAATATGTACCGTATAAACGGGAGAGAAGTTTGGACGAAGTGGGAGGAGTTAAAATAATGAATCAGCGAGGGGATCCCCGCTGATTATAAGCCTGTGCTAGTCTTGCTGTTTCTTTGTAGTAAGTCTATGAACGCTTCAACATTCGAACTTGTAATGTATCCAAGCGTTATATATTCATCTTCATAGTAAAATATTATTTTTTTGTCAAAGATTCTTCTCTTCGTTTCTATGGATAGAATTTTTTCGTAATCAAATTCGGCAATGAATGTGTTTTTATATTGGCTAAAAAAGAGAAGTCTTTGATTAGTAGCAAGTAACATGCCAGGATATGGGACTTTATGCGTAATCATATAGCCAGTAAGTGAACATTTTAAAGTAGATAAAATCTTTTCTTCTTTATGTAATAGTTGTTTTGCAGCTGTTAATATTGGATTCATTGCATACATTCCTTTTATTTTGATGTATGAATATTGTATCAAGAGTAAAAAGATTCTCAATATGCAATATTGCATATTGGACGTTTTATAGTTTTAATATTATTTTTTAAAAGAAAAAGTACGAGGTGATTCAATGATACGATTAGCAAAAGAGGCTGATGCAGAAGCAATAATGAACATTAGAAAAGAAATTATATTATCGGAAAATACTACAAAGTTTTTCATAGTATCTCCAAAGAAATTACCGAATGATATTGATGCAGAAAGAGAAAAGATACGGAAAAGTAATGAGAAAGGTAATCTTTATATTGTGTATGAAGTAGATTATAAGGTGGTAGGCTTTTTACTTTTCAACCGATATGAACTAGAACGGTTACAACACGCAGGCACAATGGGAATGGGGATTAAAGAGGCGTATTGTAATCAAGGCATCGGCACGAAATTAATTGAATTTCTTATTAGTTGGGCTAAAGGGCAGAAAGGTTTAGAGAAAATTTGCTTAGGTGTAGTTTCTGTTAATGATCGGGCAATTAAAGTGTACAAACGTATGGGTTTTGTAGAAGAAGGAAGGCAACGAAAGCAAATTAAATATGAAGATGGATCATATGGAGATGATGTATTGATGGGCTTTTATATTAAATAAAGAATATATGGTATTAAGAAAAGGAATGTACATAACGTAAATTTCTAAAAGCAGTATATTGCCCCTGCATTAACAGACTTTTACCTATGTATAATATTAATATAGTAAAATCATAACAACCGATATTGCAGTTTCCAATAATATACTATATAATCAATTTAAGAAAACGTTTTCATGCAAAGGGGGAGAATTTCGTGTCGACTATAGAGGACGTGGCGAAATTAGCAGGGTTATCAAGGACAACGGTTTCTAGGGTGATTAATAATCATCCATATGTTTCAGATGAGAAGAAAAAAAGGGTTCAATTAGCAATGAAGCATTTAGGCTTCGTTCCTAATTCTGCGGCGAGAAGGCTTCGTAAACAAAAAACGGAAACAATTGCGGTGCTAGTTCCAAGGATTACAAATCCTTTCTTCAGTAGATTTATTGAAGCAATCGAGATTGCTGCTTCTGAACATAAATATAAACTGATTATTTGTCAAACAAGATATTTACCGGAAAAAGAGATGGAGTATTTACAATTATTATCTACGAAACAAGTAGATGGGATTATTCTATGTTCACTAGAAAATCCGTGGGAAGATGTAGAGCCATACTTACAGCACGGTCCAATCGTGTTGTGTAATGAATATATTGAGGAAGCAAATATTCCAACAGTGAAGTTTGATCATGCGCAAGGAGCATACATAGCTGCGAAGCATGTGTTAGATCAAGGATATCGTAATCTTATTTTTTGCCGTGGTAACGAAACCAAAGTCGTTAGCCAGCAGCGAAAAATGGGCTTTTTACGTGCAATAACTGAGAAGAGCCGCCAAGTAGAAGCGATTGACTTTCTTGAAAACGCTTTCTCTTGGGAAGATGGAAAACGAATATTCCATGAAGTATTAAAGGACAAAAAAAATCCTACCGCGATTTTGGCAGGAGGCGATGAGGTAGCAGCTGGAATTATCTCAGAGGCGAAACGCCATAACTGGAGCATTCCAGATGATCTTGCTGTTATCGGTTTTGATAATCAAATATTATCGCAGATTACAGAACCAGGTATTACGACAATTGAACAGCCAATTGATGAAATGGCCCGAAAAGTTGTCGACCTAATGATGGATAAAATCCATACGAAAAATTATCGAAAAAAAGAATTGTATGAGTTTGAACTGGAGCTCTTGGTGAAAGGTTCAACGATGAAGGATAAGATGTTATTAGCCTAGTAGACTATGTCTGCTAGGTTTTTTTATGTTCACAAACTACTATTCTTCGTGAACGCAATCGTCACATTTGTTATGGTATGCTTCGTGCTGCTCATCAATTTCTTTCCCGCAGTGTGCGCAAGTTTTCGTCGGTAAATTTCTGAAAAACTCCATTGGTTGATCGATCATGTCAATCCCTCCATTTCCATTTCTTACTATCATTATATTAGTACAAAAAATAAAAGTCAACAACTGTTTTATAACAAAATTGAAAATTAATGAAAAAGTTTAGGAAATGGATTATAGTTAACAATGTAGGATGTAAGTAAAACATGCATTTCTACTCGGTTTTAGAAAGGATGGATACATATGAAAATGACTGTTGTCGGCTTTTGGGGCGGCTTTCCAGAAGCGGGAGAAGCAACGTCGGGGTATTTGTTTGAACACGATGGTTTTCGTTTACTTGTAGACTGTGGTAGTGGTGTACTAGCACAGCTTCAAAAATATATAACACCATCTCATATAGATGCAGTTGTACTGTCACACTATCATCATGATCATGTTGCGGATATCGGGGTATTGCAATATGCGAGATTAATTATGAGCGGGGCGAAGGGGCAACTACCGGAATTACCAATATACGGCCATACCTTTGACGAGAATGGATTCCATTCTTTAACACATGAACCACATACGAAAGGAATCGCGTACAATCCAGAAGAAACACTTCAAGTTGGACCGTTCTCGATTTCGTTCTTAAAAACTGTTCATCCTGTTACATGCTTTGCGATGCGTATTACAGCTGGAGATGATGCTGTAGTATACAGCGCGGATTCAAGTTATATTCCTGAATTCATTCCATTCACGAAAGATGCTGATCTTTTCATTTGTGAGTGTAATATGTATGCACATCAAGAGGCTGCAAAAGCAGGGCATATGAATAGTACAGAAGTAGCAAGTATTGCAAAAGATGCAAATGTAAAAGAACTTTTATTAACGCACTTACCGCATACAGGCAACCCATCTGATTTAGTAACAGAAGCAAAACAAATTTTCAGTGGCCACATTACGCTAGCGCATAGTGGCTACGTATGGAACTCATGAGGTGATACGATGTTATTTATTGATAATAAAGGAATTACAGATCCTAGAATAAACTTAGCGATTGAAGAATATTGTGTGAAAAATTTAGATATTAACGAACCTTCGATTATCATTGGTAAAAACCAAAACACAGTAGAAGAAATTAATGCAGATTACGTAAAAGAAAAAGGTATTCATGTTGTTCGTCGTCTATCAGGCGGAGGCGCAGTATATCATGATTTAGGAAACTTAAACTTCAGTTTTATTACGAAAGATGATGGAGACAGTTTCAGCAACTTCAAAAAATTTACAGAACCTGTAACGAAAGCGCTTAGTAAATTAGGCGTAAATGCAGAACTAAGTGGTCGTAACGACATTTTAGCTGAAGGTAGAAAAATTTCAGGTAACGCACAGTTCGCAACGAAAGGTCGTATGTTCAGCCACGGTACGTTACTATTTGACTCTGAAATCGATCACGTCGTATCAGCGTTAAAAGTAAAAATGGATAAGATTCAATCAAAAGGAATTAAGTCAATCCGTAGCCGCGTTGCGAACATTACAGAGTTCCTAAACGAAGAAATGACGACAGAAGAGTTTAGACAACTTCTTCTAGAAACAATTTTCGAAGGAGAAACAGAAATCCCAACGTATGAATTAACAGAAGAGGATTGGAAAGCAATCCATAAACTTTCTGAAGAACGTTACCAAAATTGGGATTGGAACTACGGAAAATCACCGAAGTTCAACTTACAACATTCACACCGCTTCCCAGTTGGACAAGTTGACGTTCGTCTTGAAGTGAAAAAAGGAACAGTAACAGAATGTAAAATTTACGGCGACTTCTTCGGTTCACTAGATGTTCATGATATCGAAGAGCGTCTAACAGGCGTTCAGTTCGATAAAGATGCATTCACTGCAGCTTTAGAAGGCGTAGATATCGCACGCTACTTCGGTAACATTACAACAGAAGATTTCTTACATTTATTCTTCTAAAAATGAGGGAGGCTTCCATAACGGGCAGCCTCTTTCTTTTTTGCGTAGATTGTCAGGTTTTGTCGGTAAGTCGATATATTTGGAAAATCGCTGATATAAATTGAGTTGCGCTGATATATTTGGAAAATCGCCGATATAAACCGAGTTGCGCTGATATATTTGGAAAATCGCCGATATAAATCGAGCTGCGCTGATATAACTGAAAAATCGCTCATATAATTTCATTTACCACAAAACATAAAATCACAGGACATTTGCCCCTCGTAAAGGAATATATATATTCAAAAGGAGGCGGATCGAAATGAAAAGGGTAATGTACGTTGTATTATTACTCAGCTTAGTTATCGGAATGACAGCGTGTAGCAGTGGATCGCACTCAAGTCGTACAATTTTGTCTATCGGAAAACCAGCGGAGGATAATGTCATATATTTTACGCATACAGATAACAAACGAAAGATACATGATATACAAGACATGTTTCAAAATAAGAAGTGGAAAAGAAATGAAACATTCAGCACTGTTAATAAAACATCAGATGTCGTCTTATCAATAGATGAAGACAATATAGGGTTACCGGCATTATATGTTACAGTTTATTTTCATGAAGATGGAGCGGATGCTCTTAACTTGCACGGAGAGCATACGACGTTAAATAAAGAGGAACTTAATAAACTTAGAGAAAAGATGAATGCATATTATCCTAAAATGATTTCTGGTCTAGTTTCATAAATTACATGCGAACAAAATTCCCTTATCTTTCCAAAGTAAACTAAGAGAAGGTGATCTGTCTATATGCAGTTAATAGAATATCACTTGCTACTTTAATTTTCTTTTAATATAATTAATTTAGAATTTTTAAATATTCTAAATTTTATAAAGGTGGGGTTTTTGTGAATCTCGTTCAATCTTTGGCTGAAACGGCAAAAAAGAAGGGGGAAAAACCGGCTTATATATTTATGGATCAGTCGGTCTCATATGACCAATTAAACAAAATGGTCACAAGGTTTTCTAGCAATTTAGCAGAAATGGGCATTGGAAAAGGGGACAATGTCGCATTAGTTGTTGGGAACTCACCACATTTTTTGGTCGGTTTATACGGAACAATGAAAGCCGGAGCAACTGTTATTCCAGTTAATCCAATTTATACAGCAGACGAAATGCATTATATTTTACAAAATGGAGATGTAAAAACAATCATCGTACTCGACGTCCTTCTACCTGTTATACAATCTCTTACAACAAGACTTCCTTCATTAGAAAACATCATCATATGTGAAACCTCATCAGATTTTAACCATACAGAAACCGAAAAAATGAAAACGTTTACTAGTTTTGTGGGGACTGGAGATACAACTTACGAAGGTCCTGAACTAGATGAAGAAGATGTAGCGGTTATTCTATACACTTCGGGCACAACTGGAAAACCGAAAGGCGCTATGTTAACACATAAAAATTTATATAGTAATGCGAACGATGTGGCGTCGTATTTACAATATACGGCTGATGACCGCGTTGTTGCGGCACTGCCTATGTTCCATGTATTCTGTTTAACAGTTGCGGTAAATGCACCGATTGTGAACGGGGCAACGATTTTAATGTTACCGAAATTTAGTCCGAAAGAAGTATTCCGTATTTGTCGCACGTACGAACCAACGATCTTTGCTGGCGTACCGACGATGTACAATTATTTATATTTATTTGAAGAAGCAAGCGCAGAAGATGTGAAGACGCTTCGCCTTTGTATTTCCGGTGGTGCATCGATGCCTGTTGCTCTTCTGCAAAACTTTGAAAAACGTTTTAACGTTATTGTTTCAGAAGGATACGGTTTATCAGAAGCATCACCAGTTACTTGTTTCAATCCGCTAGATCGTCCTCGGAAACCAGGATCAATTGGCACAAATATTTGGCATGTAGAAAATAAAATTGTAAATGAACTTGGGGAAGAGGTACCTGTCGGCGCAGTCGGTGAATTAATTGTTCGCGGACCTAACGTTATGAAAGGATACTATAATGCACCAGAAGATACAGCTGCGACATTGAAAGACGGCTGGCTATATACAGGTGACTTGGCGAAAATGGATGAAGAAGGTTACTTCTATATCGTGGATCGTAAAAAAGATATCGTCTTAGTTGGCGGTTATAACGTATACCCTCGTGAAGTAGAAGAAGTATTATATACGCACGAATCAGTAGCGGAAGTTGTCGTAATCGGTGTTCCTGATGAAAACTTAGGAGAAGCTGTGCGAGCGTACGTCGTTTTGAAGCAAGCAAACGTAACAGAAGAAGAACTAATGCATTACTGTACGTTACATTTAGCGAAATATAAAGTGCCGAAAAGCATTGAGTTTTTAATAGAATTGCCGAAGAATACGACGGGTAAGTTGTTAAGAAGAGCATTGAGAGAGAAAGCGATGCAAGTGTAAAAATGAGGCAACCATCTTTGGAGGTGGTTGCCTCATTTTTTTTGTATTGATTAAGCGGTGGTGCCATATATTTAAACCTGTATATGACCAACAAGGAGGGGACATACGTAGATCAGAAGAAATTAACGCTTACGTCGGGTGCAATATCTTATTTGTGAAATTATGGATGAACTCTGAAAGTGATAAGAACGGTAATTTTAATCAAAATGGAGTAGTGGACTGTGAATCAATGGCTACGGTGTTAGTAAATGCATATAAATTAGAATGGAATGAAAATAGTAAGTTACCAAAAGAATTTGCTGATTTGAAAAATCATTGGGCTCAACGTATGCCAATATTTTAGTTTAATAAGAAAATTCAAATTCCAAGTTGACACATGTGAATTACAGAATTAAAATGAAAAGAAATCGAATAGAATACATTAGAAGCTAATCAGATAAACTGAAGGCGCACAATGTTCACATTTGTGAATATATTGTGTGCCTTTTTCTATTGTATAAACTAAGGGGGCTTAACGATGAAAAAGTGGGGTAAGACAGCGTTTATGAAAAGTACAGGTGTTTTATTATCAGCAGTTGTACTTTTATCAGGGTGTGGTTCGGCAACATCCACTAGTAATTCTGAAGGAAGTGGAGATAAAAAAACAGTTGAGCTTTTAAATGTTTCTTATGATCCAACGAGGGAGTTATATCAAGATTTCAATAAAGATTTTGCGAAGTATTGGAAAGAGAAGCACGGGCAAACAGTAAATGTAAAACAATCACACGGGGGATCTGGAAGTCAAGCGCGCTCTGTTATTGATGGCTTAGAAGCAGACGTTGTTACACTAGCACTTGCTTATGATATTGATGCGATTAGTAAGAAAAAACAATTAGCAGAAGATTGGCAGAAGCGACTTGCGAATAATTCCACTCCATACACGTCAACAATTGTATTTCTTGTTCGAAAAGGAAACCCGAAAGGTATTAAAGACTGGGATGATTTAACGAAAAAAGGTGTGTCTGTCATTACACCAAACCCAAAAACATCAGGCGGGGCACGTTGGAACTATTTAGCGGCGTGGGGATACGCACTGAAAAAATATAATAATAGTGAAGATAAGGCGAAAGAGTTTGTTAGCCAAATTTATAAAAACGTAGAAGTATTAGATTCAGGAGCGCGCGGAGCAACGACAACATTTGTTGAAAAAGGAATTGGTGACGTATTAATCGCATGGGAAAATGAAGCGTTATTATCCCAAAAAGAGCTTGGAAAAGATAAATTTGAAATTGTAACCCCTTCTATTAGTGTACTTGCAGAACCACCAGTAGCGGTTGTAGATAAAGTCGTTGATAAAAAAGGAACGAAAAAAGTAGCAGAAGGGTATCTTGAATATTTGTACTCAGAAAAAGGACAGGAAATTGCGGCAAAAAACTTTTATCGTCCACGTAATGAAAAAGTAGCAGAAAAATATACATCTCAATTTCCGAAAGTTCAATTATTTACAGTAGATGAACTATTTGGTGGCTGGAAAAAAGCGCAGGAGAAACACTTTAATGACGGCGGCGTATTCGATAAAATTTATCAAAAATAATGCGTACTGCTAAAGGGGGATGAGGTGAAAGAGGATGAGGAAGAAACGTGTTTTACCAGGGTTTGGATTATCGCTTGGATTTACAATGTTGTACATGAGTTTATTCGTACTTATACCACTTTCTATCGTATTTATTCAAACTTCACAGTTAGGTTGGAAGAAGTTCGCTGGGGTTATAACGAACGAGCGTGTGTTGCATTCCTATCAAGTTAGTTTTACAACTTCATTTGCAGCTGCTATTGTAAATGCCATTTTCGGTTTATTAATAGCATGGGTGCTCGTACGCTACAAATTTCCAGGAAAAAGACTATTAGATGGACTCATTGATTTACCGTTTGCACTTCCGACAGCTGTAGCTGGTATTACACTTACAACGCTTTATGCGGAAAATGGATGGATTGGGAAAATATTTAGTCTGTTTCATATAAAAGTAGCTTTTACACCACTCGGAATTATCGTTGCGCTTACTTTTATCGGTTTACCATTTGTCGTTCGAATGGTGCAACCAGTGCTGCAAAATATTGATAAAGAAGTAGAAGAGGCAGCTTCGAGTTTAGGTGCATCCCGCTTACAAATATTTGTGAAAATCATTTTACCAGAAATCTTTCCCGCTCTTCTTGCCGGTTTTTCACTCGCATTTGCAAGAGCATTAGGAGAATACGGATCTGTCGTTTTCATCGCAGGTAATATGCCGATGAAAACAGAAATTGCACCACTGATGATTATGACGAAACTAGAACAATATGATTACGCGGGGGCAACAGCTGTAGCGACCGTGATGCTTATTATTTCCCTCCTTTTCCTTCTTCTTATTAATATGATTCAAAGCTGGAGTAGAAGGCATGAACTAAAAAGTGAATAGGAGGAGAGAAAATGGAACCAACATTATTAGAAAAGAAAATAGTAAAAAGCGTATCAGCTAAAAAAGAATCTAAGCTTGTACCAGGCATATTAATTACGATTACAGTTTTATTTTTATCTCTCTTTCTATTACTGCCACTCATAACTATTTTTCTAAAAGCCTTTGAAAGAGGGATGGATGTATACATTGCTGCTATTACAGATCAAGAAGCATTTTCAGCAATTAGGTTAACGCTTCTCGTTACGTTAATCGTTGTACCGCTGAATACGGTATTCGGAATCGCAGCGGCATGGCTTATTACAAAGTTTCAGTTTAAAGGAAAACAAGTATTACTCTCTCTTATTGAACTGCCGTTTGCTGTGTCACCAGTTATCGCAGGATTAGTATTCGTTTTACTTTTCACACCGAGGGGTGCTCTTGGCGAATGGTTACTTGAACATGGAGTGAAAATCATTTTCTCTGTACCAGGTATTATTATCGCAACAATCTTTGTAACCTTCCCGTTCGTTGCACGTGAATTAATTCCGGTTATGCAGGCGCAAGGGAAAAGTGAAGAAGAGGCAGCTTTATCAATTGGCGCAAGTGGCTGGAAAATGTTTTGGCGCGTTACGCTTCCAAATATAAAATGGGGTCTTTTATACGGCATGATTCTATGTAATGCCCGTGCTATCGGTGAGTTTGGAGCCGTTTCTGTCGTATCAGGTCACGTGCGTGGCATTACGAACACGATGCCGCTCCATATTGAAATTTTGTACAATGAATATCAATTTTCAGCAGCATTTGCAGTAGCGACGTTAATGTCATTAATTGCAGTGTTTACACTCGTTATAAAAAATTGGATTGAATGGCGAATGGAAAAACGACAATAAGGGGGATTACGGTGAGTATTCAAATTCAAGGTGTATCAAAGCAATATGGTACATTTCAAGCATTAACAGACATTCATTTGGATATTCCAAAAGGTGGTGCGACACGTTCCTAAGTGAAAAGCTTAGGCACTGTCGGACAATTGTTCAACAGTGAACTTTCATTCCGAGTTGTCAAATGATAGGGTAACGCCTTGAAGGGCACCTCTAATATTCCGACATGCGGTTAGATTGGCAAGAGTCTAACGGTTTGAAGCTCGGGGAAGTCGGCTGAGAGCTACCGTAAGTTAAAATACACGAAAGCTGTCCAGAGGTGGGTGGTGTAGCTTATAGGCCGGGGGTCTACAAAACACTTATGGTTAGAATGCACGATGATGCAATCGCGAACTTTGAAAGTGC